>NZ_JBKBCT010000060.1:0-23532 GCF_050871525.1 Kineococcus auxinigenes
CCCCCGGCCCTGCGGCCGGGGGCGCCGTCACGTCGTGCGGCGGGACCCGCCGATCGGGATCAGTCGAGCAGGTGCGCGTTGGGCAGGGCCTGGCGCGCGAAGGGGTCGACGACCCAGTCGTGGCTGTCGGGCAGCCACAGCACCGCCGCGAGCAGCGCGTCGGCCCACGTGGACAGCAGCACCTCCAGGGGCACCCGCCAGGAGTGCTGGTAGGACTCGCCGTCCTCGGCGAGCACGAGCTGCTCCACGTGGGCGCTGGACGACCCCAGCCGCACCGCCAGCAGTTCCTCGTCACGGGCGAACACCGGCAGCAGCCCGGGCGGGGCGCCGGGGCCGGGTCCCTGGCCGGTCGCCCGGCGCACCGCGTCCTCCAGGCGCAGCGGCACCCACCCGCCGGGGCCGACGGTGGGGGAGCTGGTCCGGTAGCGGGTGCGCACCGGCTCCACCCCGTCGACGCAGCGCCACCACGCGCGCGCGCCGCGCGGCACGAGCAGCCCCAGCTGACGCTCGACCGCGTCCAGCGCGGCCTCGTCCACGCCGGGGCGCAGGCGAGTGGCGATGTCCGCACCGGCACGCGCCCACCGCGCGCGCAGCACGTCGATCAGCTGCAGCACGCGGGTGACGTCGGTGCCCTGCCCGTCGGGGTGGCGCGCCGGTTCGCTCGCGGTGGTGCGTTGCGGGACGGGGGGCAGCGGTGGTGGTGCGGGGTGCGGGATCGCCGTGGCGGGCGTCGCCGCTGCGGGGGCGGTCCGGGCTGCGCGCACCAAGCGGTGGCGGTTGACGGGGGAGCTGGGCGTCACGGAACCTCCTCGGACCCGCGGCGGAGCGGGGTGGTGCTGGGTGGAACTGGGTGGAACTGGGCGGTGCGGCCGGAACCGCTGGCGCGCACCGTGATCGCACGGTAGAGGCGGACGGGGCAGCACGCACGTCGGCGCTGCTGCGGCAACCCCTGCCCTGCTGAGTGTCCCCGAATTCACCCTCCGTGACCAGAGGGGCGGGTCCGGGGCCGGGCCCGCTGGTCGAGGACCACGTCCAGCAGGCGGTCGAACTGCTCGGCCACTCGCCGTGCCGCCACGGGGCGCAGCGCGTGCAGCGGCTTGCCCGCTCCCTGCGACTGCGGCACGGCCACCCGGTCGGGCAGCGGTTCCAGGACCAGGTCGCCGAACAGCGAGCGCAGCTCCTCCAGGCGGAAGCGCTGCTCGCCCGAGCGGGGGGAGTACCGGTTCACCAGGACGCCGGCCACCCGGGGCCCCGAGCGCAGCGCCGCGATCTCGTCCAGCGTGCGGCCCACCGCGGCCACCGAGAAGCGGCTGGCGTCGGAGACCACGACGACGGCGTCGCTGGCGCGCCAGGCCGAGCGGGTCAGCCCGCCCAGCGACGGCGGGCAGTCCAGCAGGGCGAGCTGGTGGTCGTCGAGCTTGCGCAGCGCGCGCCGCAGGCCCTCCAGGTCGGCCTCCTGGGGGTCGGGCGCGTCCAGCCCGGCGGAGGCGGCCGAGCCGCTCACCACGTCGAGCAGCCCGGGGTGGTCGTCCACCCACCCGCTGGGGGCCACCGCGGACTCCGCCACGCGGCGCTTGGGGGTGCGCAGCACCGCGGCCACGTCGTGCGCGCGCTGCGCGGTCACGTCCAGCCCGGAGGTCGCGTCGGCCTGGGGGTCGAGGTCGACGACGAGGGTGCTGAGGGAGCGGTGCAGGGCGGCGGAGGCCAGGCCCAGGGTCACCGACGTCTTGCCCACGCCACCCTTCGCGCTGCAGACGGTCACGGTGATCATCGCGAGAGGATACCGGTCCGCGCGGCCCGGACCGCCCGCCCCGCAGCGGGATCGGTCCTCGCGCGGTCCTGCGCACCAGCGCACCGGGAGCACCGGTGGCCTACAGTGACCCCGGAAGCTGGCTGCGCATCCCGCGCGGGAGAGACCCCGGTCCGGCCGGGGCGCCGAAGGGGCAACATCCCCGGAACCTCTCAGGCGGAAGGACCGCGGGGGACAGGCCGCTCTGGAGGTCCCGCCGCGCGGGCCGACAGACGGGGGCGTCCCGACCGCCGCGACCCCCGGAGCCCCCGTGACCGCCACCGCACCCGTCCCCACCGGTACCGCGCCCGCCGTTCCCACCCTCGGCGCGAGCGCGCCGCCGCCCTTCACCGGCCGGCACATCGGCCCCGACGCCGCCCAGGCCGCCCGCATGCTCGCCACCGTCGGTCTGCCCTCCCCCCAGGAGCTCGTCGCGCGCGCCGTGCCCGCCGGCATCCTGGAGCAGCCCGGCGCCCTGGACCTGCCGCCGGCGCTGGACGAGGCGTCGGTCACCTCGGCCCTGCGCGAGCTGGCGGCGCGCAACCGCGTGGTCCCCTCGATGATCGGCCTGGGCTACCACGGCACCCGCACCCCCGCGGTGGTGCGGCGCAACGTCCTGGAGGACCCCGCCTGGTACACGGCGTACACGCCCTACCAGCCGGAGATCTCCCAGGGCCGGCTGGAGGCGCTGCTGAACTTCCAGACCGCGGTGGCCGACCTGACCGGCCTGGACGTGGCGAACGCCTCCCTGCTCGACGAGGGCACCGCCGCCGCCGAGGCGATGACCCTGGCCCGCCGCGTCTCCAGGGCGCCCGCCGGTGCGGTGTTCGCCGTCGACGCCGACGTGCTGCCGCAGACCCTGGCGGTGCTGCGCACCCGTGCGGTCCCGCTGGGCATCGAACTGGTGAGCGTGGACCTGGACGCCGCCGACCCGCTGGCGGTGCTGGGGGAGCGGGCGCTGTTCGGGCTGCTCGTGCAGTACCCGGGCACCAGCGGGCGGGTGCGCGACCTGGCGGGCGTCGTGAGCGCGGCCAAGGAGCGCGGTGCGGTGGCCGTGGCCGCCGCGGACCTGCTCGCCCTGGCGCTGCTGCGCGCACCGGGCGAGTTCGGCGTCGACGTCGCCGTGGGTTCCTCCCAGCGCTTCGGCGTGCCGATGTTCGCCGGGGGGCCGCACGCGGCGTACGTGGCCGTGCGCAAGGGGCTGGAGCGCAACCTGCCCGGACGCCTCGTGGGCGTCTCGAAGGACGCCGACGGGGCACCCGCCTACCGCCTGGCCCTGCAGACGCGCGAGCAGCACATCCGCCGCGACCGCGCCACCAGCAACATCTGCACCGCCCAGGTCCTGCTGGCGGTGGTGGCCGGCTGCTACGCCGTGCACCACGGCCCCGAGGGGCTGCGCTCGATCGCCGCGCAGGTCGCCGGCACCGCCGCCCACCTGGCCGCCTCGCTGCGCGCCGGCGGGGTGGAGGTCGTGCACGGGGAGTTCTTCGACACCGTCCTGGCCCACGTGCCCGGCCGCGCGCGCGACGTGGTGGCCGCCGCCCTGCGGGCGGGGGTGAACCTGCGCCTGGTCGACGACGACCACGTCGGCCTGACCTGCGACGAGACCACCGGGCCGCAGCAGGTGGCCGCGGCGCTGGCCGGTTTCGGGCTGCGGCCCCTCGAGCAGGCCCCGGCCCACGCCCTGCCCGCCGCGCTGCTGCGGACCTCGCCGTTCCTGACGCACCCGGTGTTCTCGCAGCACCGCTCGGAGACGGCGATGCTGCGCTACCTGCGCCGGCTCTCCGACGCCGACTACGCCCTGGACCGCGGGATGATCCCGCTGGGCTCGTGCACCATGAAGCTCAACGCCACCACCGAGCTGGAACCGATGTCCTGGCCGGAGTTCGCCGACCTGCACCCGTACGCGCCCGCCGACCAGCTCGCCGGCACCGCGCAGCTCGTCGCCGACCTGGAGCGCTGGCTGGCGGAGCTCACCGGCTACGACGCGGTGTCCCTGCAGCCCAACGCCGGATCGCAGGGCGAGTTCGCCGGGCTGCTCGCGATCCGCGCCCACCACCGCTCGCGCGGCGAGGAGCACCGCACCGTCTGCCTGATCCCGAGCTCCGCGCACGGCACCAACGCCGCCAGCGCCGTCATGGCCGGCCTGCGCGTCGTCGTCGTGGCCTGCGACGAGGACGGGAACGTCGACCTGGGCGACCTGCGCGCCAAGGTCGCCGAGCACGCCGCCGACCTCGCGGCGATCATGGTGACGTACCCCTCCACCCACGGGGTGTACGAGGAGTCGATCCGCGAGGTGTGCGCCCTGGTGCACGGCGCCGGCGGGCAGGTGTACGTCGACGGCGCGAACCTCAACGCGCTCGTCGGCCTGGCCCGTCCCGGCCGGTTCGGCGCGGACGTCTCCCACCTGAACCTGCACAAGACGTTCTGCGTCCCGCACGGCGGTGGCGGACCCGGCGTCGGGCCGGTCGCGGTGCGCGCCCACCTGGCGCGGTTCCTGCCCGCCACCTCCCCGGACGCCGATCCCGAGCGCGTCGGCATGGTGTCCTCCGCCCCGTTCGGCTCCGCCGGGATCCTGCCGATCTCCTGGGCGTACGTGCGGCTCATGGGAGCCGAGGGGCTGCGCGCCGCCACGGTGCAGGCCGTGCTCAGCGCCAACCACGTCGCCGCCCGGCTGTCCGAGGCGTTCCCGGTGCTGTACCGCGGGCCCGGCGGCCTGGTGGCCCACGAGTGCGTCCTGGACCTGCGGCCGATGACGGCGGCCACCGGGGTGACGGTGGAGGACGTCGCCAAGCGGCTCATCGACTTCGGGTTCCACGCCCCGACGATGTCGTTCCCCGTCGCGGGAACCCTCATGGTCGAGCCCACCGAGAGCGAGGACCTCGCCGAGGTCGACAGGTTCTGCGACGCGATGCTCGCCATCGCCGACGAGGTCCGCGAGATCGAGGAGGGCCGCTGGGCGGTGGCCGACTCCCCGCTGCGGCACGCTCCGCACACCGCCGCGTCCCTCGTGGGGGAGTGGAGCCACCCGTACACCCGCGCCGAGGCCGTCTACCCGAACGGGCTGGACCCCCGCGCGAAGTACTGGCCGCCGGTGCGCCGCGTCGACGGCGCCGCCGGCGACCGCAACCTGGTGTGCTCCTGCCCGCCGCTGGAGGAGCTCGCCGAGGGCTGAGCGGCGGCCCGGTTCAGCGCCCGTCCGTCCCGGCGAGGGTGGGCGGGCCGGCGGGGCCGTCGCTGCCGGCGGGGTACTCGCGCAGCGGCGCGGCCCCGCGCTGCCAGGCGGCCAGGACCGGCTCGACGATGCGCCAGCCCTCCTCGGCCTCCGCGGCGTGCGCCGACAGCCGGGTGTCCCCGGCCAGCACGGCCAGCAGCAGCTGCCCGTAGGGACCGGGTTCCTGCCGGGCCAGGTCGGCGCCCATCTCGACGCCCTCCAGCTCGAACGGGTCGCCGGCGCCGTTGAGGTCGAAGCGCAGCGAGACCCGGTCGGGGTCCAGCTGCAGGCGCAGCTCGTTGCGGTGCGGCTTCGGCCCGGCGAACACCGCGTGCGGCACCTCGGCGAAGCGGATGACGACCTCGCGGCGGTCCGCGCCCAGGGCCTTGCCGGTGCGCAACCGGAACGGCACGCCCGCCCAGCGCCAGGTGTCCACGTGCAGCACGACCTCGGCGTACGTCTCGGTGCCGCGCGCGGCGTCCACCCCTTCGGCGTCGGTGTACGCGGCGACCTCGTGCCGGCCGTGCCGGCCGTCCACGACGCCGGCGGTGTACCGCCCGCGGGCGGTGGAGCGGGTCACCTCGTCCTCGTCGAGGGTGCGCACCGCGCGCAGCACGTCGACCTTGCGGGCGCTGAGGTCCGCCGGGCTCATCGACTGCGGCGGTTCCATCGCCACGTACGCCAGCAGCTGCAGCAGGTGGTTCTGCACCATGTCCCGCAGCGCGCCGGAGCGGTCGTAGTAGCTGGCGCGGGACTGCGCGTCCACGGTCTCGTCGAAGACGACGTCGACGGACTCCACGTGGGTGCGGTTCCACACCGACTCGAAGATCCGGTTGGCGAACCGCAGGCCCAGCACGTTCAGGACGGTCTGCTTGGCCAGGAAGTGGTCCACCCGGAACGTGCGGTCCTCCGGCACCACCCGCCCCAGCGCCGCGTTCAGGCGGCGGGCGCCCTCGAGGTCCTCGCCGAACGGCTTCTCCACGACGACGCGGGCGTGCCCGGGCAGCTCGCACTCCCCGAGCGCGGCGACGACCCGCTCGAACAGCACGTGCGGCAGCGCCAGGTACACCACCACCGGCTCGCCGTCCCCGGCGCGCTGCAGGGCGGCGCGCAGCACCGCCGGGTCGGTGACGTCCCCGTGGACGTACGCCGCGGTGCCGGACAGGCCCTCGCGCACCTCCTGCGGCGCGTCACCGGCACCCTCGGCCAGCGCCCGCCGCACGTGCTCGCGGAAGGCGTCCTCGTCGAGGTCGTCCTGCGCGACGCCCACCAGGCGCACCCCCTCGGGGTGCAGCGGGGCGATCTGAGCCAGGGCGGGCAGCAGGTAGCGGGCGGTCAGGTCCCCGGTCGCGCCGAGGACGACGAACTGAGCGGTCACGGCTGCTCTCCTCTCGTGCGGGTCGCGTCCGGGCCCCAGCACACCAGCCGGGGCTCCCCCGCGCGCGCCGGGGCACCCCTAGGATCGGGCCGGGGGTGATCGCCGTGGGGTTCCTGGAGGAGCTGCTCGAGCGCAGCTGGCTGCTGTGGATCGCCGCCGCGCTCGTCCTGGGCATCCTGGAGATCACCGCGATCGACCTGGTCTTCGCGATGCTGGCCGGCGGCGCGCTGGCCGGTGCCCTGGCCGACGCGCTGGGCCTGGGCTTCGTGGGCCAGGTGCTCGTGGCCGCCGCCGTCGCCGGGCTGCTGATCGGCACCATCCGCCCCGTCCTGCTGCGCCGGCTGCGGATGCCCCCGACGGGCACCACGAACGCCGCGGCCCTCGTGGGCCGCCCCGCGCTGGTCCTGCACGAGGTGACCGTCCGCGGCGGCCTGGTCAAGCTCGCCGGCGAGACGTGGTCGGCCCGCTCGGCGCCGGGCCGGGCGTTCGCCGAGGGCGAGGACGTCGTCGTCACCGCGATCGACGGCGCCACCGCCGTGGTCGGCCCCGCCGACGGCGGGGCGCTTCAGCAACCCGAGGAGAACCCCTGATGGTGGACACCGTCGTGACCCTGGTCGTCCTGGTCCTGGTCGTCCTGTTCGCGGTGGCGGTGATCGTCCGCACCATCCGCATCGTGCCGCAGGCCTCCGCCGTCATCGTGGAACGCCTGGGTCGCTACTCGCGCTCGCTGGACGCCGGCCTGCACTTCCTGGTGCCGTTCATCGACAAGGTCCGCGCGACCGTGGACCTGCGCGAGCAGGTGGTCTCCTTCCCCCCGCAGACCGTCATCACCTCCGACAACCTCGTCGTGAGCATCGACACCGTCATCTACTACCAGCCCACCGACCCCAAGGCCGCCACGTACGAGATCGCCGACTACATCCAGGCGATCGAGCAGCTCACCGTCACCACGCTGCGCAACGTGGTCGGCTCGCTGGACCTGGAGCAGACCCTCACCAGCCGCGACCAGATCAACGGCCAGCTGCGCGGGGTGCTGGACGACGCCACCGGGCGCTGGGGGATCCGCGTGAACCGCGTGGAGCTGAAGGCCATCGACCCGCCCGCCAGCGTGCAGGACTCCATGGAGAAGCAGATGCGCGCCGAGCGCGACCGGCGCGCGGCCATCCTCAACGCCGAGGGGTTCAAGCAGTCGCAGATCCTCACCGCCGAGGGGGAGAAGCAGTCCCAGATCCTGCGCGCGGAGGGGTCGGCGCAGGCCGCGATCCTGCGCGCGCAGGGCGAGGCGCGCGCCATCACCCAGGTCTTCGACGCCATCCACCGCGGCGACCCCGACCCCAAGCTGCTGGCCTACCAGTACCTGCAGACGCTGCCGCAGATCGCGCGCGGCGACGCGAACAAGCTGTGGATCGTGCCCAGCGAGCTCAACGACGCCCTGAAGGGGTTCGGGGCGATGTTCAACGCGCACGGCGGTGGATCCGGGGACGGTGCGCAGGCCGGCGCGGGCGGTGGTCAGGACGGTGCCGCACCCCGGCGCCGGCGCGAGGGCGACGCGCCGCCGGCCGGTTTCGAGGAGCCCGTGCTCGAGGACCCCGCGGAGGCGCTGAACCGCGCCCGGGCCGAGGCCGCCGGCGCCACCCGCGACGCCGAGGGCGCCACCCGCAGGGTCAGCGGGAGCGGCGAGGTGCCACGGCAGGAGGGGTGAGCGCCCCGGGCGATGCGTTGCTCAGCCGGCCTGCGGCGGCACCGCGGTCTGCCCGCCGGTGCGGCCGGACCCCAGCGCCTCGACCACGGCGGTGCGCCGCAGCGACTCCAGCTCGGCGGCCTGCCGGTCGGCGCGGTGCACGAGCTCCTGCAGCTCCTCGGCGTCCAGTCGCGGGTCGCTCAGCGCGAGCTCCCGCAGCGAGCGCCACAGCGCCCCCTTGCCCTGCACCCCCAGGGTGAGCATCTCCAGCTCGACCACGGAGCTCAGCGGCGAACGGCGCAGCAGGCGCCCGTTGGTCTTCAGCGTCCCCAGCGCCTCCCCGGCCCGGCCCAGCGCCTGCAGGCGGCGGTCGGGCTCGACCCCCAGCGTCCGCATGAGGCGGGTGAGCGTGCGCCGGTCCTCGTCGACCTCCGCGGTCAGGCGTCCCAGCGCCTGGCCGGCGTCGGTGCCGCGGTGGCTGCGCGCCGCGCGGGCGAACCGGGCGCGGCCTGCCGTGGCCCCGGCGAGGTGGTCGTTGAGGTAGATGGCCAGCAGGTGCTGCCGGTCCGGCGGGGGGGTGCGCTCGTCGTCCACGCCGGTGCACTACCCGCGGCGGGCGAGGAGAAACCGCCCCCGGGCGGTTCCCGCCGCCGTCGGTGGGGTAGGGGAGGGAGGTGGAGCCCAGCGACCGGCAGTTGTCCTTGACCTTCGTCGGCACCGCGACGACGCTCGTGCGCTACGGCGGGCTGACGCTGCTGACCGACCCGAACTTCCTGCACCGGGGGCAGCGCGCGTACCTCGGCAAGGGGCTGGTCGCGAAGCGGCTCACCGAGCCCGCGCTGGGCGTGGCGGACCTGCCGCGCCTGGACGCCGTCGTGCTCTCGCACCTGCACGGCGACCACTTCGACCGCGTCGCCCGCCGCGGCCTGCCGCACGACGTACCGCTGCTGACGACACCGCACGCCCGCCGGCGCCTGGCCGGCCGCCACGGCTTCACCGACGTCACCGGGCTGGGCACGTGGGACTCGCGCACGCTGGTGCGCGACGGGGTGCAGGTGCGGGTGACGGCGGCACCCGGCCGGCACGCACCGGAGCCGTGGCAGCGGCTGCTGCCCCCGGTGATGGGCAGCGTGTGGGAGTTCGGCCCGGCCGGCGCGCGCGCCGAGTTCACCCTGTACGTGTCCGGGGACACCCTGAACGTCCTCGAGCTGCGGGAGATCCCCCTGCGCTACCCCGAGGTGGACCTGGCCGTGCTGCACCTGGGGGGCACCACCCTGCCCGGTGGCCTGGTGGTCACGATGGACGGCGTGCAGGGCGCCGACCTGCTCCAGGTCGTCGAGCCGGTGCACGCCGTCCCCGTGCACGTGGACGACTACCGCCTCTTCCGCTCGCCGCTGTCCCACTTCCGCGACGAGGTGGAGCGCCGCGGGCTGGGGGACGTCGTGCGGTACGTGGCGCGCGGGCAGACGGCGGTCTTCCCCGCCCGCTGACCCGCCCGTGCCGGTGCCGCCCGCCCCCGTCCCGGTGGCGGGCGACACCGGCCGCGCCTCAGCGGGTGGCGATGCGCAGGAACGTCACCGAGTGCGCCGGGAAGTCGCGGGTGAAGACCCGCTCGATGCCGTGCACGGTGCTGGTGACCGGCTGCACGGGCTGCGACTCACGGGTGTTCTCCGCGGCCGGGTCACCGGTGATGACGGTCATCTCGGCGGTGGGCCGCACGTCCCCGGTCCCCAGGTCCACCCGGGTGCGGGCCGGCTCGTCGCCGTTGTTGACGACCTTGACGATCAGCTCGCCGGTGGCCTCGTCGCGGGTGACGACCTGCGAGAACTCCTGCGCAGCGGCGTCGTCGGTGATCGACCCCCACTCCTGGCCGTCCAGGAACATCGTGGCGGTGGTGCCGCGCACCTCGATGCGCAGGTCGTAGGTGCGGCCGGTCTCGATGGTGCCCGGCTTCAGCAGCAGCGCCTCCTTCGCACCGCCGGTGGCCTTCTCCACCGCCCCCTGGGTGCCGTTCCAGCCTCCGAGGTTCCACCAGTAGTAGTCACCGCTGCCCTGCACGCCGAAGCCGACGAGGAAGCCCTCGTCACCGGCGGTCTTCGTCGCCTTCAGCGTCACGTCGTAGTCGGTGGCGCCCAGGTCGGAGGTGCGCACCAGGGTGTTCTCGACCGTGGTGTCGGTCTGCGCGTAGGCGCCGTCCGTCACCGCCCAGGTGCCCGTCCCCGTCACCGGGGACCACCGCCCGGCACCGCCGGAGAAGTCGTCGGAGAACAGGGTCCGCCCGTCGGGGGTGGTGACGCGCACGTCGTCGTAGCGGGCGGCGGTGCGCCACGTGGACAGCCCGATCCCGCCGGCGATCGGCTCGGCGGGCACCACGCCGCCGGTGGCGGTGCTCGGCACGACGCGGTCGCCGACGTTGGTCATGAAGAGCTTCTGCACCTCGTAGCTGGCCGAGCCCCACGACTCGTCGCCGTCGAACCAGATCATGTCCGGCCGCCACTGGGCCTCGTCGACGTCGGCGAGCAGCGGCGCGTAGGAAGCCATCTCCACGACGTCCGCGTTGCGCTCCAGGCCGGTCATGTAGGACGCCTCGGCAAGGGCGTTGGCGAGCCGGTTGTCCAGGGAGGCGTACTCGCCGAGGAAGACCCCCGGGCCGCTGCGGTCGTAGGAGTCGTAGCGGTCGTTGTTGCGCAGGAACCAGGCGGGGCTGTTGTAGTAGTGCTCGTCGACGAGCTCCACGCCCAGGCGCCGGGCGTTGGCCCAGTGGGCGTCGAACACCGCACCGGTGTCGTCGGGGCCGGAGTTGTAGATGAGCGTGATCTCCGGGTGGGCCGCCGCTATCGCGTCGCGGAAGACCGTGAAGTTCTCCGCGTACTCCCCGGGCAGGTTCTCCTCGTTGCCGATGCCGAGGTGGGTCAGGCCGAACGGCTCGGGGTGACCCATCTCGGCGCGGACCCGACCCCAGGTGGAGGTGGCAGGACCGTTGGCGAACTCGATGAGGTCCAAGGTGTCCTGCACGTGGCGCTGCAGCAGCTCGGGGTCGTCGGTGGCCTGGTTCTGCCCGCAACCGGTGAGCAGGGCCGGCACCACCGGCAACGGCATCGCGCCGACGTCCTCGGCGAACTGGAAGTACTCGTAGTAGCCCAGCCCGTAGGACTGGTTGTAGCCCCAGAAGTTGGCGTTGGTCGCGCGCTCCTCCACGGGACCGACGGTGTCCTTCCACTGGTAGGAGCGTTCCCGCTCCCAGCCGGAGGCCGCGTCGTAGCCCTCGTGGCTGCCGGTGTTCACGATGCAGCCGCCGGGGAAGCGCACGAAGCCCGGCTCCAGGGCCGCGATCTTCTCGGCCAGGTCTTCGCGCAGCCCGTTGGGGCGGTCCATGAAGGTGTCGCGGGGGAAGGCCGAGACCATGTCCAGGCGCAGCGTGCCGGACCCGGCGGCCTGCACCGTCAGGCGGGCGCTGTCGGTGGTGCTGCGGGCCCGGACGGTGCCGCGGTACTGGCGCCACCCGTCCCCGCGCACCTGGACCCGGAACTGCCCGGACAGCGCCCGGCCGTCGTCCCCGGTCAGCGTCACCGTCAGCGGCGTGCCGCCGGTCGCGTCGCTGCGGGCCCACACCGACACGTCGTACAGCTCACCGGCCCGCACCGCCGTGCCGTCGCTGAACCCGGCGTTCGTCACGCCGTAGGTGCCCCGGGTTCCGCTGGCCAGGTCCAGGCGCAGGTACGTGCGGTTGCGCTCGTTCAGGCGGCCGGCGTCGTCGGCGGTGCTCGCGGTGCCGCGACCGCCGCCGACGGCGCTGGGCGTCCACCCCGTCAGGCCGTTCCAGCCCTCGCGGTCGGCGGCGGAGAACTCGAAGGAGCGGTTGCGGACCAGTTCGGCGTACAGGCCTCCGTCGGCGGAGTTGTTGATGTCCTCGAAGAACACCCCGTACATGCTCTCGCCGATCTCCGGGCCGCTCACGGCGGGGTCCACGGTGATCGTGTGGGTGGGTTCCTGGGCCGCCTGGGCCGCCTGGGCGGGCACGGCGCACAGCGGGACGAGCAGCGCGGCGGCGGCCAGGACCAGGGCTGCGCGCGAGGGGGAGGTGGGCACGGGGATCCTTCCGGGACCGGTGCCGTCCGCGACACGGACGTGCTGCACCGCAACGGGTGGGGGGCGCGTGGCGGTCCGCGCGCAGCGGTGCGCGCCTCGGGTCGCCAGTGGCGTGCCGTTCAACTTAGGTAGCGCACAGCGACGGGGTCAAGTGTCCCGGAGCGGACTTGTGCAACGTTGTAGTCGGGGGGCATGCTGCACCCGGCACCCGCTCGGGTGCGCTCGACGACGAGCAGGAGGAAACCCGTGCCCCGATCCACCACCGGCGACGAGACGGTGCCCGCGCGGCGCCGTCGCCGCACCTCCCTCGCCGCGGCCGCCGCAGCCCTGTGCCTGCTGGCCGGCGGCGCGACCGCGAACGCCGCCGGGCACCACGGCCCGCCGCCCAGCGGCAAGCTGCCCATGACCGGGGACACCGGCGACTACGTGCCCGGGCTCGTGGACGACCCCGCGCACGACCCCACGCTCTTCAGCGACCGCGGCACCTACTACGTCTTCTCCACCGGCGTGGCGAACCCCGAGGACCCCGGCGGGATCTTCGTGCGCAAGGCCACCGACCTGGCCGGGCCGTGGGAGTCGGTCGGGGCCATCGAGCTGCCGGAGTGGACGAAGGCGTACGGCGTCGGCCACCTCTGGGCCCCGCACGTCGTGCAGCGCGGGAACACCTTCTACCTGTACTACGCGGCGTCCTCGTTCGGCTCCAACAACTCCGCCATCGGCGTGGCCACCACCCGCACCCCCGGCGACCTGGACAGCTGGGTCGACCACGGCCCCGTGCTGCGCTCGGACACCGACGACGACTACAACGCCATCGACCCGCAGGTCTTCTCCGACGGGGGCCAGTGGTACATCGCCTTCGGCTCCTTCTGGACCGGGGTGAAGATCCAGCGGATGGCGGACATGTTCACCCCCACCGGGCCCGTCATCGACCTGGCCAGCAACCCGGTCGATCCGCCGAACGCCATCGAGAACCCGCAGGTCTTCAAGCGCGGCGGCTACTGGTACCTCACCGTCTCCTGGGACTTCTGCTGCCAGGGCGTGAACAGCACCTACAAGACCGTCGTCGGCCGCTCGAAGAGCCCCACCGGCCCGTTCGTGGACCGCGAGGGCAAGGCCATGACCGACGGCGGCGGCACCCTGCTGCTGGGCTCCCGCGGGAACCAGGTCGGCACCGGCGCCCTCGACGTTCTCAACGACCGCGGTCGCACCTACGCCGTGCACCACTACTACGACGCCGCCACCGGCGGCACCATCCGCATGCAGATCCGCGAGGTGGAGTGGCGCGGCGGCTGGCCCTACTTCAGCTACGGGCCCGGTGACGGCGCACCGGCGTCGTGAGACCGCCCGGGCGGTTCAGCCCGGGCACCCCGCCGCCGCGCGGTCGGCGTCCACCAGGGCGTCGACCGCGTGGACGAAGGCGTCGCTGACGGGGCTGACGACCTTGCGGGTGAACGCCGCGCCCGAGTCGCGCACGGCCTCGAGGTCGGAGAGCACCACGCTCCGCGGGTGTGCGCCACCGCCCGGGGGGAAGAACGGCCAGCTCGTGGGTCCCGCCTCGACGAGCAGCCCCGGCAGGGCGCCCAGGACGCTGTGCGCGAACGACTCGTCCGGGACCAGCGTGGAGGCGAAGTACCGCTGCACCGCCCGGTCCTGCTCGGCGGCCAGCAGGTGCTGCACCGCGCGCGCCGACAGCGTCATCCACAAGGACCCCTTGCGGTAGACCATCCCCTCGGGCGCCGCGGGGCAACCGGGGCCGCGACGGTGCCCCAGCACCAGGGTGCGCCCCCCCGCCAGGCGCAACCGGGGTCCGCCCACGAGGTCGCCGGCCCGCTCGCTCAGGCGCGCCACGCTCCCCACCCAGCGCGGTGGGAGCAGTTCGCCACCCGGCACCTCGTGCCAGCAGTCGCGGTACCGCTCGACGTAGTCGCGCGGGTCCGGGCGCAGCAGCGCGTCGGTGCCGCGCTCGAGGATCCCCTCCTCCCACCGGCGCAGGTCGCGCACCGGGTGGTCCTGCCCTGAGACCACGACCGTGGCCCGGGGCTGCCAGCGCTCCTCCGCCGTGCGCAGCGCCTCCAGGACCGCGGCCGTCAGCGACCACGTGCCCCAGCCGACCCGCAGGCGGCTGTGCAGCTCCTGCGCACCGGCCGCCGCCAGTTCGCGCGCCGGCAGGAACCCGCTGCCCCGGGTGTGCCGGACCAGCACCCGGGCGCCGGGTGAGAGCTCCTGGATGCGCTGCACCGCGGCGAGCACCCGTCGCGGATCGGTGTGCGCGAGGACGACGTAGGCGAAGGACGTCGCCCGGGGCGTCGGGGCGGCTGCAGGCACGACAGGGAGTGTGCGGCCTGAGCTCGCGGTGGTCCAGCGGTTCGCCGAGGTCACCACCGGGCGCCGTGCGGGGGAGGGCGTCACCCCCGGCTCGTCAGCAGCGTCAGCAGCAGCGCCCCCAGCAACCCGCCGGCCACCACGACCGCCAGCGTCCACAGCACCACCGGCACCCGCAGCGCGCGCGCCACCATGACCGCCGACGGCAGGCTCACCGCCGGGAGCACCACCACCAGGGCGCCGACCACGGCGCTGCCGAAGCCGGCGACGGCCAGGCCCTGAGCCAGCGGCACCTCCCCGGCCGTGGGGATCACCAGCAGCGTGCCGAGCACCACGGCCACCAGCGCGGCCAGGACCCCCCACGGGCGGGCGTCCTGGCCGAGCGGGAAGAGCCAGCCGCTGAACGCGCCCACCGCGAACACCACGACGAGGTACTCCGGGACCACGAGCAGTGCCGTGCGGGCCAGCGCGCGGGGGAAGCCGCGGGGCCCGGGACCGTCCGCGGCGGCGGTGACCACCTGCGCGGCGTCGGCCGGGACCCGGTCGCCGGCCAGCCGCGCCACCAGGGCGCTGCCGGCCACCACCACGAGCAGTCCCACGGCCAGCCGCACCGCGGCCCACTGCCAGGGCGCCACCAGCAGCAGGAACACCAGCACCGCCGGGTTCAGCAGCGGGTTGCCCAGCCAGTAGGCCACCACCCCCGCGGTCGGGGCGCCGCTGCGGCGCAGGGCCGAGGCCACCGGTGCCGTGCAGCAGGTGCACATCATCGACGGCGTGGCCAGCAGCCCGCCGACCAGCGCGCTGGAGGTGCTGCGGCGCCGCTGCAGCAGGCCCAGCAGCCAGCGCCGCGGCACGAGCGTCTGCACGGCCGCGGCGATGACGAGACCGGCCACCATCGCCTTCCACACCGCGACGACGGAGGTCCCCGCCCAGGCGCGCGTGCCCGCCAGCTCCACCGTGCGCGCCGCGTACGGCGACCACTTCGACCACAGCAGCAGGCCGGCCGCGAGCGCGGCGAACACCAGCACGCCCAGCACGGCGGCCCGGCCCGGTCCGCGAGCGGGGGCGGGGGTTCCGGGGACGGCCACGAGGGCTCCTCTCGTCGGTGCCCGCGGGCGTGCGCGTGCTGCACGCACCGGGGCGGCCGCCGCACCGCAGCGCGGCGGCCGCCCCGGCGGAGCGTGCAGGTGGATCAGCCGGGCACGTAGTCGAACGTGTCCGGGTTCGGGCCGGTGCGGCCCTCCTCGCCCTTGTCCAGGGCGCCGATCGCGACCACGTCCTCGCCCGACAGCTCGAAGTCGAACAGGGCGAAGTTCTCCTCGATGCGCGCCGGTGTCGTCGACTTGGGGAAGACGATGTCGCCGCGCTCCACGTGCCAGCGCAGCACGACCTGCGCGGGGCTCTTGCCGTACCGCTGCGCGATCTCCGTGATGACCGGGTCGCCGAGGACGGCGCCCTGGGCGATGGGCGACCAGGCCTCCACCGCGATCTGGTGCTGCGCACCGGCGCGGCGGACCTCGTCGTTGGTGAAGTACGGGTGCACCTCGACCTGGTTGACCGCCGGCACGACGGTCGTCTCGTCCAGCAGCCGCTGCAGGTGGTGCGGCTGGAAGTTGGACACCCCGATCGAGCGCAGCCGGCCGTCGGCGCGCGCCTCCTCCAGCACCCGCCAGGTGGAGACGAAGTCCCCGCCGTACCGGGTGGGCAGCGGCCAGTGGATGAGGAAGAGGTCCAGGTAGTCGGTCCCCAGCGCCGCCAGCGAGTCGTCGATCGCGCGGCGGGCGTCGTCCGGCTCGTGGAAGCCGTTGTTCAGCTTGCTGGTGATCCAGACGTCGGCGCGGTCGAGGCCGGCGTCGCGCACGCCCTGGCCGACACCCGCCTCGTTGCCGTACATCTCGGCGGTGTCGACGTGGCGGTAGCCGACCTCCAGGGCGCGGCGCACCGCCGACGCGGTCTCGTCCGGCTCGATCTGGTAGACGCCGAAGCCCAGCTGGGGGATCTCACGGCCGTCGTTGAGCATGATCGTGGGCACTGCCACGGGAACTCCTCCTCCGTCTGCCTGACCTGTCGCGCAACACGCTGGGCCCCGTTGCACGTGCCCGCCACCGGAACCTGCCGTATGGTCCGGGCCATGGGGTTGAAGACCTTCATCGAGGGCTGGCCGGTCTACCGGCAGCTCACGGGCGACGATCCGCTGGGACGCGGTGCCGCGTCGCAGTCGAAGCGGTCCGCGACGCTGACGCCGCGCACCGCGACGGCCGACCGGGTGGCGAAGTCGGTCTGCCCGTACTGCGCCGTCGGCTGCGGCCAGCGCGTCTACGTGAAGGACGAGCGGGTGACCGCGATCGAGGGCGACCCCGACAGTCCGCACTCGCGCGGTCGGCTCTGCCCCAAGGGCGCCGCCAGCGAGCAGCTCGTCAACGGCGACTCCCGTCAGACGAAGGTCCGCTACCGGGCCCCCTTCGCCACCGACTGGACCGACCTCGACCTCGACACCGCGATGGACATGATCACCGACCGGGTGATCGAGGCACGCCGTCGCGGGTGGCAGGACGCCGACGACCACGGCAACAAGCTCAACCGCACGATGGGGATCGCCAGCCTGGGTGGCGCCACGCTGGACAACGAGGAGAACTACCTCATCAAGAAGCTCTTCACCGCGATGGGTGCCATCCAGGTGGAGAACCAGGCCCGCATTTGACACTCCGCCACGGTGCCCGGTCTGGGTGCCTCGTTCGGTCGCGGTGGGGCCACCGGTGACCTGCAGGACCTGAGCAACGCCGACGTCATCGTCATCCAGGGCTCGAACATGGCCGAGTGCCACCCGGTCGGGTTCCAGTGGGTGATGGAGGCCAAGGCGCGCGGGGCCAAGGTCATCCACATCGACCCCCGGTTCACGCGCACCAGCGCGCTCGCGGACACCTACGTCCCCATCCGCAGCGGCACGGACATCGTCCTCCTCGGGGCGATCATCAACCGCGTCCTGACGCAGGAGCGGGACTTCCGCGAGTACGTCCTGAACTACACGAACGCCTCGTGGATCGTCAGCGAGGACTTCCAGGGGCCCGAGGACCTCGACGGGCTGTTCTCCGGGTTCGACCCCGAGACCCGCTCGTACGACACCGACTCCTGGCAGTACGCCGGTTCCGAGGAGCACGGCGAGGAGGAGGAGGAGACCAACCGCTCCTCCGACAGCGAGACCGGCCAGTCCATGGGGTCCGGCGGTGCGCCCGTCGACCACCAGCAGATCCAGCGCGACGAGACGCTGCAGCACCCGCGCACGGTGTGGCAGATCCTCAAGCGCCACTTCGCCCGCTACACCCCGGAGATGGTCGCCGAGGTGTGCGGCGTGCCCACCGACGTCTTCGACGACGTCGCCGAGGCGTGGATCTCCAACTCCGGCCGCGAGAGGACCGGCGCGCTGGTCTACAGCGTCGGCTGGACCCAGCGCGGCACCGGTGTGCAGTACATCCGCACCGGCGCGATCCTGCAGCTGCTCCTGGGGAACATGGGCCGCCCCGGGGGCGGGATCATGGCCCTGCGCGGCCACGCCAGCATCCAGGGTTCCACGGACATCCCCACGCTCTACAACCTGCTGCCCGGCTACCTGCAGATGCCGCACGCCGAGCGGCACCCGGACCTGCAGACCTACGTGGACAGCATCAAGGGCAAGAACCAGAAGGGGTTCTGGGGCAACGCGGACGCCTACACGGTCAGCCTCCTGAAAGCGTACTTCGGGGACAGCGCCACCGCGGAGAACGACTACCACTTCGACGACCTGCCTCGCATCAACGGCGACCACGGCACCTACGGCCAGGTCATGGACATGATCGCCGGCGGGAAGATCTTCGGGTACTTCCTGCTCGGCCAGAACCCCGCGGTCGGCTCGGCCAACGGCCGCGCCCAGCGCCTGGGCATGGCCAACCTGGACTGGCTCGTCGTGCGCGACCTCGTGATGATCGAGAGCGCCACCTTCTGGAAGGACTCCCCGGAGGTCGGCACCGGCGAGATCGTGCCGGAGCAGTGCCGCACCGAGGTGTTCTTCCTGCCCGCCGCCACCCACGTGGAGAAGGAGGGCACCTTCACGCAGACGCAGCGGCTGCTGCAGTGGCGCGAGAAGGCCGTGGAGTCCCCGGGCGACGCGCGCAGCGAGCTGTGGTTCTTCTACCACCTGGGCCGGCGCATGCGGGAGAAGCTGGCCGGCTCCACCGACCCGCGCGACCGCCTCCTGTTCGACATGACCTGGGACTACCCGGTGCACGGCGAGCGCGACGAGCCCGACGCCCACGCCGTGCTCAAGGAGATCAACGGCTACGACGTCACCAGCGGTGAGCTGCTGCCCGGGTACACCTCGCTCAAGGCCGACGGCAGCACCTCCAGCGGCTGCTGGATCTACTCCGGCGTGTACGCCGAGGGCGTCAACCAGGCCGCCCGCCGCAAGCCCGGGCGCGAGCAGTCGCTGCACGCGCCCGAGTGGGGCTGGGCGTGGCCGATGAACCGGCGCGTGCTGTACAACCGCGCTTCGGCCGACCCCGACGGCAAGCCGTGGAGCGAGCGCAAGGCGCTCGTCTGGTGGGACGAGGCGGCCGGGAAGTGGGTCGGCGACGACGTCCCCGACTTCGAGGCCACCAAGGCGCCCTCCTACCGGCCCCCGGAGGGTGCCACGGGCGTGGAGGCCCTCGCCGGCGACGACCCCTTCGTCATGCAGTCCGACGGCAAGGGCTGGCTGTACGCGCCCAAGGGCGTCGTCGACGGCCCGCTGCCGGCGCACTACGAGCCCGCCGAGTCGCCGTTCCGCAACACCGTCTACACCCAGCAGCAGAACCCGGCACGGGTCATCTACACCAACCACCTCAACGAGGTGCACCCGAGCCCGCCGGAGCCGGGCGACGACGTGTTCCCGTACGTGTGGACGACCTCGCGCCTCACCGAGCACCACACGGCCGGCGGCATGAGCCGGTTCCTGCCCTACCTGTCGGAGCTGCAGCCCGCGCTGTTCATGGAGGTCTCCCCGGAACTGGCGGCCGAGCGCGGCCTGCAGCACCTGGGGTGGGCGCACGTCATCACCGCGCGGGCCGTGGTGGAGGCGCGCGTCATGGTGACCGACCGCCTGGCCCCGCTGAAGGTGCAGGACCGCGTGGTGCACCAGATCTGGCTGCCGTACCACTGGGGCTCGGGAGGGCTGACGACCGGTGACGTCGTCAACGACCTGGCGCACATGACGGTCGACCCCAACGTCCACATCCAGGAGTTCAAGGCCGGCACGTGCGACGTGCGCCCCGGCCGCCGGCCCCAGGGGCGCGGGGCGCTCGACCTCGTCGACGAGTACCGCGTGCGCGGCGGGGTCACGATGGCCACCGGCAGCGTCGCGGTCACCCAGCAGTACCTGGACGGCCGGATGGACCGCGGCGAGCAGGCCGTGGCCGGCGGCACGCCCGCGGGCACGGGGGAGCACCCCGAGCTCATCGAGAAGGTGCTGTCGGTGCGGCACGACATCCGCTCCCGGCCGGGGCAGCCGCAGCAGGAGGGCGTCGACGGCCGCACCCTGGTGCTGGGGGACGGCCCGCGCGCGGCCGCCCGCAGTGCCGGCGAGGACCGTGCCGACCGGGCGGACCGCGCTGACGGGGACGGCGCCGGCGACGGCGGGGAACAGGGGAGGGAGAGCTAGTGGTCTCGGCGAACAGCCTGTCCGGGCGACTGGAGGACCCTGCCCGCGACGCGGGGTACGTCGACCCGCCACCGCGCAAGGGGTTCTTCACCGACACCTCGGTGTGCATCGGCTGCAAGGCCTGCGAAGTGGCGTGCAAGGAGTGGAACGCGGTGCCGGAGGACGGCATCGACCTGCTCGGCATGTCCTACGACAACACCGGTGGGCTCGGGGCGGACTCCTGGCGCGCGGTCGCCTTCATCGAGCAGTCCCGCCCGGTGGGGAACCAGACGGCTCCGTTCTCCTCCGCGGCCACCGGCCGCAGCGCGGAGCAGCTGCAGCAGGACACCGTCGCCGCCGGCGTCGACGTGTTCGACGAGGCGTCGCGCCTGGGGACGGGCGTCCCCGGCGGCCAGCCCCTGGCGGACGCCGCCGCGGACGCCTCCGGCGGCTGCGGGTCGGGCGGCGGTTGCGGTTGCGGCGCCCAGGCGTCCGCCACCACGAGGGCCTCCGGGACCGCGGAGCAGGGCGAGCAGTTCCTCGGCATGCCGGGGATGCTGGCGCCCGCCGCGCTGCCCGACCGCGACGGCCGGCAGTCGATGCGCTGGCTGATGATGTCCAACGTCTGCAAGCACTGCACGCACGCCGCCTGCCTGGACGTGTGCCCCACGGGATCGCTGTTCCGCACGGAGTTCGGCACCGTGGTGGTGCAGGAGGACATCTGCAACGGCTGCGGGTACTGCGTGTCCGCCTGCCCCTACGGCGTCATCGACAAGCGCGAGTCCGACGGCCGGGCCTGGAAGTGCACCCTGTGCTACGACCGCCTCGGCGAGGGGGACACCCCGGCCTGCGCGAAGGCGTGCCCGACGGAGTCCATCCAGTACGGCGACCTCGACGAGCTGCGCGAGCGGGCCGAACGGCGCCGGCAGCAGCTGCACGACGTGGGTGTCACCGAGGCACGCCTGTACGGCCACGACCCGGACGACGGCGTCGGCGGCGACGGCGCGTTCTTCCTGCTGCTGGACGAGCCGGAGGTGTACGGGCTGCCGCCGGACCCCGTGGTCACCACCCGCGACCTGCCCTCGATGTACAAGCACATGGCGGTCGCCGCCGGGGCGATGGTCCTGGGCGTCGTCGCGGCGGCGGTGGGGCGGCGATGAGCGAGCAGCCGCAGGTGAAGGGCCTGCAGCCGGACCCGCGGCCCTCCCAGGTCACCCCGCACCAGGCCGGCCAGCCCGACCGCCCCGGCACCGACCCGGTCGGCGGGCAGGCGGCGCGCATGTGGAGCGCCGGCATGGGGCGCCGGCGCGAGGGGGGCGGCAAGCGCCGCCGGGGTGACGTCAACGCCGTCGTCCCCGAGGCGGAGTTCCGCTCCTACTACGGCCGCGCCGTGCTCAAGCCGCCGGTGTGGACGCACGAGATCGCCTACTACCTCTTCACCGGTGGCCTGGCCGCGGGGTCCTCCATGCTGGGTGCGGTCGCCACGCTGCGCGGGGACGTCGCCGCCCGTCGCGGGCTGCGCCTGACGGCGCTGGGAGCCGTGGGCGCCAGCGCGTACTTCCTCATCGCCGACCTGGGCCGGCCCGAGCGCTTCTACAACATGCTGCGCGTGGCCAAGCCCACCTCGCCGATGTCGGTGGGCACCTGGATCCTGTCCGCGTACGGGCCCCTGGCCGGGGCCGCGGCCGTCTCGGAGTTCGCCCCGCTGCTGCCGCGCCGGGGGCTGTTCCGCCCGGTGCGCTGGGTCGCCGGTCCCGCCGGTGCCGTCGCCGGCGCGGGAGCCGCCCTGACCGCCCCGCTGCTGGCCACCTACACCGCGGTGCTGTTCGCCGACACCGCGGTGCCGAGCTGGCACGAGCCCTACCGGGAACTGCCGTTCGTGTTCGCCGGCAGCGCCCTGGCCAGCGGTGCCGGCGCCGGGATGCTGCTGGCACCCCTGGCGCAGACCGGCACCGCCCGCACCGTCGCCGTGATCGGCGCCGGTCTGGAACTGACCGCTGCGCACCGGATGGAGAACGGGCACGGCCTCGTCAGCGAGCCGTTCCACACCGGGCGTCCCGGCAGGTTCCTGAAGACCGCCCGCGCACTGACCCTCGCCGGTGCCGCGGGCGCGGTCCTGGGCCGCCGCTCGCGCCTGCTGTCCGCCGCCGCGGGTGCCAGCCTGCTGGCCGGGTCCCTGCTGACGCGCGTGGCCGTCTTCGAGGCCGGGGTGGCCTCCACGAAGGACCCCAAGTACGTCGTCGTCCCCCAGCGCGAGCGCCTGCGGGACCGCACCGCGCGCGAGCAGCAGGACCACCGCGCCGAGGACGGGGGCGCGCAGCAGGACAGCGCCCCGGAGACCCGCACCTAGCACCACCCCGGGAGGGACCGTGGCGTTCAAGTCACCCGACCAGATCGCCGTCGCCGCCGTGGCGGCGGGGGAGAAGAAAGCGCACCTGAGCGTCGGCAAGCTCCTCGTCGGCGGCTTCCTCGCCGGTGCCTACATCGGCATCGCGGGCCTGCTGGCCGTCGACGTCAGCGCCGGCATGGACCGGGCCATCTGGGGCGGAGCCATCACCCTGGTGACCGGCGCGGTGTTCAGCCTGGGCCTGATCCTCGTCCTCATCGCCGGCTCCGAACTGCTCACCGGGAACATGGCGCTGGTGCCGATGGCGCTCATGCGGCGCAAGGCGACCTGGGGGCGCCTGGCCCGCAACTGGGGCCTGGTGCTGGCCGGGAACCTGGTGGGCTCGCTGTTCGTGGCCTACTTCCTCGCGGTGCAGACCGGGGTGATCGGCGGCCCCGGCGCCGAGGACGGCACCACGGCCGCCGCGACGTTCGAGCGGCTGTCGTCCATCGCGTCCGGCAAGGCTCTCGCCGAGAGCAACCTCGAAGTGTTCCTGCGCGCCATCGGCTGCAACTGGCTGGTCTGCCTGGCGGTGTGGATGTCGCTGGCGGCGGAGGACATCTCCGGGAAGATCCTGGCGATCTTCTTCCCCATCACCGCGTTCGTGGCCCTCGGGTTCGACCACGTCGTCGCCAACATGTTCTTCCTGCCCGCCGCGTACTGGGCCGGGACCCCGGGCCTCGGCTGGGGCGACATCCTGAGCAACTGGCTGTTCGCCGGGCTCGGGAACGCCATCGGCGGCGCGGTGCTCGTCGGGGTCGCCTACTGGTTCCTGTACCTGCGCGGCACCCCGCAGGACGCCCCGGAGCCGGCCGGCGGTTCCGACGACTCCGCCACCGCCGGCGCCCCCCGCGGCAGCGGCCGCGACGCCCCCTGACCCGGCTCCACACGCCCCCGGCCCCACACCCTGCGGGGGGGGGGGGGGGGGGGGGGGGGGGGGGGGGGGGGGGGGGGGGGGGGGGGGGGGGGGGGGGGGGGGGGGGGGGGGGGGGGGGGGGGGGGGGGGGGGCGGGGGGGGGGGGGGGG
>NZ_JBKBCT010000061.1:0-23449 GCF_050871525.1 Kineococcus auxinigenes
GTGGTGATCTTGCACGGTTGAGCCCTCAAGCGTGCAAGATCACCACGGGAGGGGGCGTCACGACATCGGCATGACCGTGACGTCCGTGACCGTGAAGTCGAGGCGGTGCGGGTGAGCCGCTGACGGCTCACCTGGCGCTGCTCGCCCTGACCGCGCCCGTCCGTCGGCCGCGCTCAACCTGTGGGTCTCGCTTGGCGCGGGGTGAGGTCGGTGAGCTGCGCGGTGGCCGAGGGAGTACACCGGGGTGGGCCGGGAAGTGTCACCACCAAGACCGTCGGAAGTGTCACCGATGTCCTGGTGCAGAACTGTCACCGATGTCCTGAGACATGACATCGGGTTGATGGAATCCTCACGGTGGAACACCCTGCGGCGCACGCCCGAGAGCGAGACGACCGTCATGGTCGTCACCTTCGCCGTGGTGGTCGCCACCCACGACCTGGCCATCGGCGTGGTCGTGGGTGTGCTGGTCGCCGCCCTCCTCTTCGCGCGCCGGGTGGCCCACCTCGTCGAGGTCGAGGGAACCCTGGAGCAGGACGGGGCGGTGCGCCGCTACCGGGTGCACGGCTCGCTGTCCTTCGCCTCCTCCAACGACCTGGTCCACCTGTTCGACCACGCCGAGGACCCGGAGGACGTGGTCATCGACCTCTCGGGCGCGCACGTGTGGGACGCCTCCACCGTCGCCGCCCTGGACGCCATCACCGCGGAGCACGCGGCGAAGGGCGAGCACGCCACCGTCGTGGGGCTGCACGAGGCCAGCGCGCAGCGCTACGAGCGCCCGGCCCCGCTCGGCGGCCAGGCGGGGGTGCCGGGTTCGGGGGGTGTCGTCAGGCGGGCGGGGGAGCGGTGGTCGCGCGGACCACCAGCTCGGTGGCGAGCTCCACGTGGTGCGAGTCCAGGTCCTCGCCGGCGGCCACCCGCAGCACCGTCTTCAGCGCCACGCGCCCCATCTCCCGCAGCGGCTGACGGATCGTCGTCAGCGGGGGCGTGGCGACCTCGGCGAGCTCGGTGTCGTCGAAGCCCACCACCGACAGGTCGTCGGGGATGCGCAGCCCGCGCACCCGTGCGGCCTCCATCACGCCCAGCGCGATGGAGTCGCAACCGGCGACGACGGCCGTGGGGCGGCGGGCGCGGTCCAGCACCTGCTCCCCGACGCGCCGGCCGGGTTCGTAGGCGAAGTTCTCCGTGTCCAGCGCGGACTCGGCCGTCACGTCCAGGCCCGCCGCCTCCATGGCCGCCCGGAAGCCGTGCTCGCGGGCGCGGTTGCAGGAGGAGGTGCCCGGGCCGCCGATGTAGACGATGTCGCGGTGGCCCAGCTGCAGCAGGTGCTGGGTGGCGGTCATGCCGCCGGTGAAGTTGGTGGACCCCACGCTGGTGACCTCGCGGCGCGGCAGGTTCAGCGGGTCGATGACCACCAGCGGCAGACCCACCTGCCCCAGCGCGTCGACGTGCTCGGCGGTCAGCTGACCGGTGACGACGATGACGCCGCACCGCCCCAGCGCGGCCAGGCCCTGCGCCCACGAGCGCGCGGACGGGCCCTGTGAGAGGTCGTCCGCCAGGCGGCCCACGGCGACGGACACCTCCACCTCGTCCGCACCGCTGAGCACGCCCTCGATGACCTGGGTCGAGTAGGCCCGCAGCTCCCCGTGCACGAAGAACTGCACGACGCGCTGCGCGGGCTGGGGGCGGCGGGCCGAGGGGGGCGCGTAGTCGTGGCGGCGCAGCAGGTCCTCGACCAGGGCGCGCGTGTCCGCGGCCACGTCCTCGCGCCCGTTGACCACCTTGGAGACGGTGGCGATGGAGACGCCGGCCGACTGGGCGATGGTCGCCAGCGTGGGTCGCCGCCCGTTCCTAGTGCGTGCGGTGCGTTCGAGCACGGCGGCCCTCCTCGGCTGGCTGTGCTGGGACTGTAGCGGTGCAGGAGCCGTTTCCGCGGTGCTCTGCAGCGTTGTATCGAAAACTTTAGACCAGTTCGGGCCGTCCGCGGCCCTGCTGGTCACGGATGAGCCTCGGAAGCGGTGGACAGCTTGACCATCCTCGCGGGTGGTGCCTATGGTCTCGTCCAGTCGCCGTTGTCGAAAACCTTTCGACAACGGTGAGAGGTGAGGGCCCTCCGGGCCCCCCGGGGGTGGCAGCCGCCGCTCCCGTTCGAGAGCAGCCGCAGGGACGCGGCTCGGCGCATCGGAGATCACAGTGGATCAGAACCGCAGCTCCCGACGGTCCTTCCTGACCCTGGCCCTGGCGACCCCGCTCGCCGCGACGGCACTGGCGTCCTGCGGCGGGTCCTCCGGCCCCGGGCAGGCCGCCGAGGGCGACGCGACGATCTGGTTCCTGACGGGCGCGCCCAAGGAAGAGGTCCGTCAGCAGTCGGTGGACTCGTTCAACGAGTCCTCCGAGGTCGGCGACCTGGCCGCCACCGCCTACCAGAACGACGCGTACAAGACCAAGATCCGCACCGCCATCGGCGCCGGCCAGGCGCCCACCCTGATCTTCAGCTGGGGCGGCGGCAGCGTGCGCGACTGGGCCGAGGCGGGCCAGATCGAGGACCTCACCACCTGGGTCGAGGAGAACCCCGAGGTGCGCGACCGCCTCTTCGACGCCGCCTGGATCCCCGGCCTCGTCGACGAGAAGATCTACGCCGTGCCGCACGAGACCGTGCAGCCCGTCGTCCTCTACACCAACGGCAAGCTGTTCGAGCAGGTCGGGGCCCAGCCGCCCACGACCTGGGACGAGCTCATGGCGCTGGTGCCCGTCTTCAACGACGCCGGCATCGCCCCGATCTCGCTGGCCGGCCAGTCGCGCTGGACCACCATGATGTGGCTGGAGTTCCTCGTGCAGCGCGTCGCCGGCACGGACGCCTACCTCGCCATCAACAACAGCCAGCCCGACGCCTGGTCCAACCCGGACGTCCTCCAGGCCCTCACCATGGCGCAGGACCTGGTGCGCGCCGGTGGGTTCGTCGAGGGCTTCAACTCCGTCGTCGCCGACCAGAACGCCGACCAGGCGCTGCTGTACACCGACCGCGCCGCCATGCTGCTGCAGGGCAGCTGGTGCTACGGATCCATCAAGGCCGACGGCGGGGACTTCGTCAGCAGCGGCAACCT
Organism: Kineococcus auxinigenes; assembly: GCF_050871525.1. NCBI lineage: Bacteria > Bacillati > Actinomycetota > Actinomycetes > Kineosporiales > Kineosporiaceae > Kineococcus > Kineococcus auxinigenes. The sequence goes on from NZ_JBKBCT010000061.1 coordinate 3,102, forward strand.
GGGCTTCCAGTCCTTCCCCGTCGTCACCGGCGGCAAGGGCGACGGGCTGAGCACCGTCGGCAACCCGGCGCAGTACTACTCCATCTCCTCCAACGCCACCGACGAGCAGAAGGAGATCGCCCGCGCCTACCTCGCGGACGGCGTGCTCACCGAGGAGATCGCCCAGGCGTTCATCGAGGAGGCCGGCGAGGTCCCGATCCTCAAGGGCGTCGAGGACCAGCTCGCCGAGGCCCCGGACGGCGAGTTCCTGACGTTCGTCTACGAGATCGCCAGCACCGCCCCGTTCTTCGGGCAGTCGTGGGACCAGGCGATCAGCCCCACCGCCGCCGAGGAGCTGCTGACCAACATCGCGCAGCTGTTCCAGCTCTCGATCGACCCGCAGACCTTCGCGAACAACATGAACGCGGTCGCGGGCCAGTGAGCAACGCCCCTGTGGGCACCGTCGCGGTCGGACCGGCCGCGGCGGGCCCCGCCCGCGTCAGTTCCAAGCGCAACGGTGGCACCGGGCCCCTGTGGTGGCTGGTCCTGCCGGCACTGGTGTTCTTCACCGTCTTCGGCATCGTGCCCCTGGTGGGCGTCTTCGCCCTGAGCTTCACCGACTGGGACGGCATCGGCGACCTCCGCTTCGCCGGGCTCAACAGCTGGACGGCGGTCCTGCGCGACCCCGAGCTGCCCAACGCCCTGCTGGTGACGTTCCTCATCATGATCCTGTCCTGGCTCGTCCAGACGCCGATCAGCCTGCTCATCGGCGTCTTCACCGCGGGGCACCAGCGCTACCGCGCCTTCCTCGCGGTGCTGTACTTCGTCCCGCTGCTGCTGAGCTCGGCGGCCATCGCGATCGTCTACAAGGCGCTGCTCGACCCGAACTTCGGCATCGGCGCCGGCCTGGGCCTGGACTTCCTGAACCAGGACTGGCTCGGGCGGCGGTGGCTGGCGCTGGGAGTCGTCATCTTCGTCGTCTCCTGGCAGTTCGTGCCGTTCCACTCCCTCATCTACCAAGGTGCGGTCCGGCAGATCCCCGCCTCGATGTACGAGGCGGCGCAGCTCGACGGTGCGGGCCGCGTGAAGCAGTTCTTCCACATCACGGTCCCGCAGCTGAAGTACACGATCATCACGTCCTCGACGCTCATGGTCGTCGGGTCGCTGACCTTCTTCGACCTCATCTTCGTCCTGACCCAGGGCGGGCCGGGCAACGCCACCCGCGCACTGGCGCTGGACATGTACCTGCGCGGCTTCCGCGCCAGCCTCATGGGGCAGGCCAGTGCGATCGCCGTCATCCTGGTGCTGGTCGGCCTGGCCCTGGCCCTGCTGCTGCAGCGCCTGGGCGGCAAGGACTCCAACACCAGCCAGCTGGAAGGGGCCTGAGGCCATGGCCACCACCGTCTCCACGTCCGAGCGCGCCTCGGCGGGCGCGGGCGGCGCCCGCCGAGGGCGCCGCTCGAGCGGTTCGCGCAACTACCTCGGCGGTCTGGCCGGCTGGATCTGGCTGGCGATCATCATCGTCCCGATCTACTGGATCCTGATCACCAGCTTCAAGGAGCAGTCCGAGTACTTCCGGACCAACCCGCTGGCGTTGCCGCAGAACCCGACCTTCGCCGCGTACCAGCAGGTCATCGAGTCCAACATCGCCCGGTACTTCCTCAACAGCGTCATCGTCACCCTGGGTTCGGTGGTGCCGGCGGTGCTGATGTCCTTCATGGCCGCCTTCGCCATCGTGCGCGGCGGTGGGGGGAAGTTCCTCAAGGCCGTCAACGGCGTCTTCCTCATGGGCCTGGCGATCCCGCTGCAGGCGACGATCATCCCCGTCTACCTGATCATCATCCGGCTCGAGCTGTACGACACCCTGCTGGCGCTGATCCTGCCCTCGATCGCCTTCGCGATCCCGCTGACGGTGCTGCTGCTGAGCAACTTCGTCCGCGACGTGCCCAACGAGCTGTTCGAGTCCATGCGCCTGGACGGCTCCAGCGAGTGGGGCACCATGTGGCGCCTGGCGTTCCCGCTGACGCGGCCGGCCATCGTCACGGTGAGCATCTACAACGCGCTGCAGGTGTGGAACGGCTTCCTGCTCCCGCTGGTCCTCACCCAGAGCCCGGACCTGCGCGTCCTGCCCCTGGCGCTGTGGACGTTCCAGGGCCAGTACACGGTGAACATCCCCGCCGTGCTGGCCGCGGTCGTCCTGTCCACCTTGCCGATCCTCGTGCTCTACGTCGTCGGCCGCCGTCAGCTCATCGCCGGCCTCACCGCCGGTTTCAGCAAGTGACGCACCGCCCCGCCTGGCGCCACCACCCGAAGCACCACCGGAAGGACATCCCCTCGTGACACAGCGGCAGGCCCTCGTCGTGCGCGGCGGCTGGGACGGGCACCAGCCCGTCGAGGCCACCGACCTGTTCATCCCGCACCTGGAGGCGAACGGTTTCACCGTCCGCGTCGAGGACTCGCCGAAGGTGTACGCCGACGGCGACCACATGGCGGGTGTCGACCTCGTCGTGCAGTGCAACACCATGAGCACCATCGAGAAGGACGAGCTCGCCGGCCTCATGACGGCCGTCGAGAACGGCACCGGCCTGGCCGGGTGGCACGGGGGCATCGCCGACTCGTACCGCAACTCCTCCGACTACCTGCACCTCATCGGCGCGCAGTTCGCCTGCCACCCCGGCAAGGCGCCCGAGGAGCGCGTCGGCGAGCAGTCGGACAACTACGTGCCCTACCGCGTCGAGATGCTGCCCGCCGCGGCCGAGCACCCCATCACGCGGGGCATCGGCGACTTCGACCTCGTCACCGAGCAGTACTGGGTGCTCGCCGACGACTACCTCGACGTGCTGGCCACCACCACCCAGGCCGTGCGCGCGTGGGACCCGTGGAACCGGCCCGTCACCTCGCCGGCGATCTGGACCCGGCAGTGGGGGAAGGGGCGCATCTTCGTCAGCACCCCCGGGCACAACGTCGAGGTGCTGCGCGATCCGAACGTGAAGACGATCATCGAGAGGGGCCTGCTGTGGGCAGCTCGCTGAACCAGCCGCTGCGCGTCGGCGTCGTCGGCGCCGGCACGATCAGCGCCCAGTACTCCGCGTGCCTGCAGCGCCTGCCGCAGCTGCGGGTCACGGCCGTGTCGGACCTGAGCACCGAGCGCGCCGGCGCCCTGGCCGCCGAGCACGACGGCGCCCGCGTCCTGACCCTGCCGGAGCTGCTGAGCGCCGACGACGTCGACGTGGTGCTGAACCTCACGCTGCCGTCCACGCACGCCGACATCGCCCTGCAGGCCATCGCCGCCGGCAAGCACGTCTACGGCGAGAAGCCGCTGGCGATGGACGTCGCCGAGGGCCGCGAGGTCGTCAAGGCCGCCGCCGCGGCGGACCTGCGGGTGGGCTGCGCGCCCGACACCGTGCTCGGCACGGGCGTGCAGACCGCGCGCGCCGTCGTCGACGCCGGGGAGATCGGCGTGCCGCACTCGGCCACCGCGTTCATGACGACGCCCGGGCACGAGCGCTGGCACCACTTCCCCGACTTCTACTACCAGCCCGGCGGCGGCCCGCTGCTGGACATGGGCCCGTACTACGTCACCTCGCTGGTGCAGCTGCTCGGTCCCGTCGAGCGCGTGGTCGGCGTGTCCTGGCGGCCGTCCGCCACCCGCACGATCGGGCAGGGGCCGCGGGCGGGGGAGAGCTTCGACGTCACGATCGACAGCTCGGTCGCCGGCGTCCTCGTGCACGCCTCCGGCGCGGTGTCCACGCTGGTGATGAGCTTCGACACCTGGGCGGCGCGCCTGCCGCGCATCGAGGTGCACGGCACCGGCGGTTCCCTGTCCGTGCCGGACCCGAACCACTTCGACGGCACCGTGGAGGTCTACTCCGCGGCCAGCGCCCCCGCGCCCGGCCCGGACGCGGACCACGACGCGAACTGGCGCGACGTCGGCGTGCGCGCGGGCTACACCGGCGCGGGCCGCGGGTACGGCTTGGCCGACCTCGCGATCGCCCTCGCCGAGGGGCGCTCCCACCGCGCGAACGACGAGGTCGCCCTGCACGTCCTGGACGTCATGGAGTCCGTGCAGCGCGCCGCCGACACCCGCTCGAGCGTGGAGCTGAGCACCACGTGCGAGCGGCCCGAGGCGATCGAGACCCCCGTGGACCTCACCGCCTGAACCCCCGCGGTCCCCACCCCGAGGACCCGTCCGTCCGGCACACTGCCCGCGTGAGCGAGCAGCGGCCGGGTGGGCGGGTCCTCGTGTCGTCCGGGGCCGTGTGGGAACCCCTCGTGGGGTACTCGCGCGCCGTGCGGGTGGGGCCCCAGGTGCAGGTGGCGGGCACGACCGCCGCCGGGCCGGACGGCCGCGCCGTCGACGGCACCGCCGGGGACCCCGCCGCGCAGACCCGCGAGGCCCTGCGCCGCGTGCAGGCGGCGCTGGAGCAGGCCGGTGCCCGGCTGTCCGACGTGGTGCGCACCCGCCTGCTGGTCACCGACGTCTCCCGGTGGGAGGAGGTCGGCCGCGTCCACGGCGAGTTCTTCGCCGACGTCCGGCCCGCCACCACGATGGTCGAGGTCAGCGCCCTCATCGACCCGAGCCTGCTCGTGGAGGTCGAGGTTGACGCGGTCGTGCTGACGGGCCGCTGACTCAGCCCGCGGCACCACGGCACGCCACGTCCTGCGGGGGTGATGTGAAGCGTTGCGGCGCAACGGGTCTGCTGTCGGCGTGAGTTCCTCCGCCGTGAGCTGGTCGAGTGCCTCGACCCCTTCCGCGCGCACCCGCTGTCGACCGGGTTGGCGTGTGAGGAAGATCACTAGGTGTTTGACAACACCGGCTGTGAGCTTGAGGATGCAACAGACAGCCGGACCGGGGGGTACGGCGAGGACACCGAGCAGTTCGAAACTGCTTCCCGAGATCCCCCCGGAGGTAGACCCGAAACCCTGCCAGGAGCAGGCCGGCTGGAGAAGCCGGTCCTGCACGCTTCCGCCTGCCCGCTCGTGCCGGCAGGCCCACGACCGCCTCCTCCAGAAAGTGGGTCTCCCATGTCCGCTCGCACCCGCCGAACCCGGTTCAGACTCCTCGCCACCACCGTCGCCGTGCTGCTGTGCGCCGGTACCGCCCCGGCCGCCGCCGACGACGTCGTGGAGGCGGAACCCGCCGTCGTGGAGGAGACCGCCGGGGGGGCGACCAGCGGCGACGAGGAGCGGGAACTCCTGCAGGCACCGGCCCTGGCCGCCGACGCCCTGGTGTGGCGGCCCTCGGCCACCGACCGCACCTTCAGCGCGCCGTCCGACCGCGACGTGCGCATCGAGTGGCCCTCCACCCCCATCGACGTCGAGGGCGGGGTGCAGCTCAACGGGGGCCGCAACGTCGTGTCCATCGGGGGGACGGTCAAGCCCTCCCGCCGGTACTTCCCCGCCGGGCAGGACACCCCCAACGACAACCGGTGCCTGTACATCACCGGGAACAGCCGTTCCTCCGGACCCCGCACCGTCCACGTCGAGGGCCTGCACTGCGCCGGCGAGCACGTCTGGGAGGGGATCAACATCGACGCCAGGGGCGAGCGGAAGTCCCTCACCGTCCAGCTGCGCAACATCCTCGTCGACGGCGTGAACGTCGAGTACCCCGGCGGCACCGGCAAGCACATCGGTGGTGACGCCCTGCAGGTGTGGAACGGCCCGCACAAGCTTCGCATCGACGGCTTCACCGCCAAGAACCTCGAGTACCAGGGTTTCTTCCTGCAGCCGTACTCCTCCGGCTCGGGTTCCCTGGGCCAGTGGGACATCCGGAACGTGAACCTCGTCGGGGCGCAGTCGGGTTCCGCGTTCCTGCTGTGGGTGAGCCCGCTGAGCCGGATCGACGTCACCTGGCGGAACGTGTACGTGCAGGGCGGCGGGGACCGCTCGCGCAGCCGCACCATCTGGCAGTCCGGTTCCTACAGCTCCTCCGAGGTCGTCAGCGGTCTCGCGCCGCGCGACTTCGTGCGCCCGGCCGGCGGCACGGGCGCCCGGGCCGCCTGACCGGCACCCCGCCACCCCCGATCACCCCGTGGCCGCGACGGCGACCTCACACGAGGGCTCCCCGCGGCGTCCACGGGGTGTGAGGGGGAGCGCGGCGGAGCCGCTGGAGCCGTTCGAGGCCGTCGTGCAGCAGCACGGGGCCGTGGTGCTGCGGGTCTGCCGGGCCGTCGTCGGCCCCGACGCCGCCGACGACGCCTGGTCCGAGACGTTCCTCGCCGCGCTGCGCGCCTACCCGTCCCTGCCGGCGGGCAGCGACGTGCGGGCGTGGCTGGTGACGATCGCGCACCGCAAGGCCCTGGACGTGCACCGCGCCGCGCGCCGGCGACCCGTGCCGACCGGGCGAGTGCCCGACGTCGCCGCGCCGGAGGAACCGGTGCCGGACCCCGTGCGCGACGCGCGGCTGTGGGCCGCCGTCGCGGCGCTGCCGCCCAAGCAGCGCCGGTGCGTGGCCTACCACCACCTCGCCGGCCTGCCGCACGCCGAGGTCGCCGCCCTGGTGGGCGGCACGCCCGCGGCGGCCCGGCGCGCGGCGGCCGACGGGATCGCCGCGCTGCGCAGGACGTGGGGGTCACGGCCGGACGACGAGGGGGAGGGGCACTGATGGGCGAGGACCTGCTCAGGACCGTGCACGAGGGCGTGGGGGAGGGCGCCGACCTGGCCGTGCTGCGGGCCGGCCTGGCGGCGCGGGCCGCGGCCGACGGCCTGCTGGACGTGGCCTACCGCACGGTGGACTCGCCCGTGGGGCCGCTGCTGCTGGCCGCCACCGGGCGCGGGGTGGTGCGGGTGGCGTTCGAGCGCGAGGACCACGACGCGGTGCTGGCGGCGCTCGCGGCGCGGCTGAGCCCGCGCGTGCTGCACGCCCCCGCGCGGCTGGAGGCGGCCGCGCGCGAGCTGGGGGAGTACTTCCAGGGCCGGCGCCGGGCCTTCGACCTGCCGCTGGACCTGTCCCTGGCCACGGGGTTCCGCCGCGACGTCCTCGACGCGCTGCGCACCCTGCCCCACGGCGGCACCGCCACCTACGCCCGCGTCGCGGCCCTGGCCGGCAGCCCCCGCGCCGTGCGGGCCGTGGGCACCGCCTGCGCCCGCAACCCGCTGCCGCTGCTGGTGCCGTGCCACCGGGTCGTGCGCAGCGACGGCGGCACCGGCGAGTACGTCGGCGGCGCCGGCGCCAAGGAGCTGCTGCTGGCCCTGGAGGCCGGCTCCGGGTCGACGGCGGGCGGGTGATCGGGGCAGGGTGTGGCGCGTGAGCGAGACGAGCGCCGAGGACTTCCAGCCCCAGACCGCGCCGCGCCCCGACGACGTCGAGGCGATCGAGGACGCCGCCGAGCAGGAGCGGCTGCACCGGGCCGCCGAGCGGCCCGAGCCGGCCGACGCCGACGAGCGCGAGGAACCCGCCCTGCTCGACGACCCCGACGACGACGGCGCACCGGCCTGAGCCCGTGAGCACGGTCGATCCGGTCAACGGCGTCGAGGACGCCTACGCCGCGCTGCGCAACGAGACCCCCACGGAGCGGCTGGACCGCAACTGGGTGGAGCTCCTGCAGGAGCTGCGGGTCGTGCAGACCGGGGTGCAGCTGCTGGCCGGGTTCCTCATGACGCTGCCGTTCCAGTCGCGCTTCGACACGCTGGACACCTTCCAGCGCAGCGTGTACGTCGTGGTGCTGCTGCTGGCGGTCACCGCGATCGTGCTGTTCGTGGCGCCCGTCGGGTACCACCGGGCGCTGTTCCGCCGCCGGTCCAAGGCGCGCCTGGTGGAGGCGGGCACGCGCTTCGCCAAGGCCGGCCTGGCCACCGTCGGGGTCGTCGTCGCCGGCGGGGTGCTGCTCGTGGTGGACGTCGTCGGCGGCCGGGTCGCGGGAGCGGTGGCCGGCGGCGGCGTCGCCCTGCTCGTGGCGCTGTGCTGGTGGCTGCTACCGGTGCTGGCCGTGCGCGCCGCGGAGGCCGAGCGCTCCGGGGAGGGGGCCGGTCCCGCCCGGTGAGGCCGGCCGCAGCACGAGCTGGAACCCGTCCTCGTCCTCCACGCGGCGCGCCTGGACGCCGTACACGGCGCGCACCGTCGCCGGTGTGAGCACCTCGCCGGGCTCCCCGGCCGCGACGACGCGCCCGGCGTCCAGCAGCACCAGCTCGTCGCAGTGCGCCGCGGCGAGGTTCAGGTCGTGCAGCACGACCACGACGGTGCGCCCCAGGCCGCGCAGCAGCCCCAGCACCTCGTGCTGGTAGCGCACGTCCAGGTGGTTCGTCGGCTCGTCCAGCAGCAGGTTCGGCGCCTGCTGGGTCAGCGCCCGGGCGATGAGGACGCGCTGGCGCTCGCCCCCGGACAGGTCGCCGAGCAGCCGGTCCGCCAGGTGCAGGGCCCCCACCTGCTCCAGGGCCGCCGCAGCGGTGGCCTCCTCGGCGGCCGTGGTGCGCGAGAACGCCCCGCGGTGCGGGGTGCGCCCCATCAGCACCACCTCCGCCACGGGCATCGGCAGCACCCCCTCGCCGTCCTGCGCCACGACCGCGACCCGGCGGGCGACCTCGCGGGCGGACAGCGCCGCGACGTCGTCGCCGTCGACGTGCACGGTGCCGGCGGACGGGCGCAGCGAGCCGTGCAGGGTCCGCAGCAGCGTCGTCTTGCCGCCACCGTTGGGCCCGATGAGCCCCAGGACCCGCCCCGGGGCGGCCGTCAGGTCCACGCCGTGCAGCACCGGCCGGCGGCCCCGGTGGGTGAAGCGCACCCCGCGGGCGAGGATCACGAGGCCCCCGCGGTGGTGCCCGTGGTGGTGCCGCTCGTGGTGGCGGGGCCGAAGGCGTCGACGATGCGCTCCAGGCCGTCCACCGCCAGCGGGGTGGCCGGCTCGGTGAAGTTGAACAGCTGCACGAGCACGTCGCCCTCGCGCACCGCGGTCAGGCCGTCCGCCCCCGGCAGGCTCGTCACGGCCTCGAGCACCCGGTCCGGGTCGCCGTCGCTGTGCAGCAGCACCAGCACCTGCGGGTCGCGGGCCAGCAGTTCCTCGGGTGTCACCTCGAACACCCGGTCGGCGACGTCCGCGAACACGTTGCGCAGCCCGGCCGCCTCCAGCTGGGGCGTGGCCGTGCTGGCCGCGCCGTAGGCGTAGGTGACGCCGCCGCCGACCGTCGGGTAGAGCACCGCGGCGGTGCGCGTCGGCGCGCCGGCCGCCGCCACCCGCTCGCGGACCGCCTCGACGCGCCCGCGCAGCCGCCCGGCGACCTCCTCGGCCTGCTCCTGGCGCTCGAACACGCGCCCGTACAGCCGGACCTGCTCGTAGACGGTGTCGAACCCGGGGTCGCCGCCGCCGGCCGTGCACAGCGCCGGTTCCTCCAGCAGCGCGATCCCGGAGGCCGCCAGCGACGCGCGGTCCAGGCCGTCGACCTCGCCCAGCACGAGGTCGGGGCGCTGGGCCAGGACCACCTCGCGGGAGATGCGCAGGTGGCCGCTGGTGTCGGTGCGGTCGGTCAGCAGCGGCACGGCGTCCAGCTCGCGCTGCGTCGACTCGTCGTAGTACCCCGCCGGGTACAGCCCGGCGCGGGCGACGACGCGGTCCAGGACGCCCAGCTCGTGCAGGTACGGCACGGCGGCGCTCTTGAGCAGCACCACCCGCTCGGGCGGGGTCCGCAGCACCACCGGCTGCCCGCAGTTCACCAGCTCCAGCCGGTCGCCCGTGGACCCGGTGCCGCTGCTGCCGCCGGTGCCGCTGCAGCCGGCGCCCAGCAGGGCGAGGGTCGCCGCGAGCACGGTCGCGCGCCGGGTGGGGCGGGCGGTTTCCAACGGGACCTCCACGGGGGACGCGATCAGGCGCCGGTGCGGGTGCCGCGCACCAGCCACAGCAGGAAGGGGCAGCCGGCCAGCGCGGTGACGATGCCGATGGGCAGCTCCTGCGGCGCCAGCACGGTGCGGGCCAGCAGGTCGGCCGCCACCAGGAACGCCGCGCCCAGCAGCGCCGCGGCGGGCACCGACCAGCGGTGCGCACCGCCGACCAGGCGCCGCGCCACGTGCGGCACCACCAGGCCCACGAAGCCGATCGTCCCCGAGGCGGCAACGAGCACCCCCACGCACAGCGACACCACGGCCAGCAGGACCGTGCGGAAGGCGGCGGGGGAGACCCCCAGGCCGCGCGCGGTCTCGTCGCCCAGGGCCAGGGCGTCCAGCCGCGGCCCCCACGCCGTCAGGACCGCCACGGTCGCGGTGACCACCACGAGCACGGTCCCCAGCGCGGCGCCCCGGGTGGCCAGGCCCAGCGAGCCCAGCAGCCAGAACGTCACCGAGCGGGCCCCCTCGGCGGAACCGGAGGCGAAGACGAGGAAGCTCGTGGCCGCGTGCAGCGCGTACCCGACGGCGACGCCCGCCAGCAGCAGCCGCGCCGAGGTGACCTGCCCGGCGCCGCGGGCGACGGCGTAGACCAGGACGGAGGCGGCCAGGGCGCCGGTGAACGCGCTGCCCGCCAGGGCGTGCTCGCCCCAGCCGGCGCCGGCCCCCAGCAGCAGCGCCGCCGCGGCGCCCGTGGAGGCGCCGGAGCTGACGCCCAGCAGCTGCGGGTCGGCCAGCGGGTTGCGCACCATCGCCTGCAGCGCCGTCCCGCACACCGCCAGCCCGGCGCCGACGGCCAGGCCCAGCAGGACCCTCGGCAGGCGCACGTCGTGCACCACCGCGTCCACGACCGGGTCCCACGTCACCCGCGCCGGGAACCCGACCAGGTGGTGCCCGGCCACGCGCAGCACGTCGGCCGGGGCGATCGCGACGGCGCCCACGACCGCACCCAGCAGCGCCGCCGCCCCGGCCAGGACGGCCAGCACCAGCAGCACCAGGGCGCTGCGGCGGGCTCGGGCCCGCCGCCCGAGCGGGTCGCCGGGACGGGCGGGCGGGGCGGGGCGCCACCGGGGCGGGGCGCCGGTCGACGGCACGGGGACCTCCTGCGGGCGCGGCACGGCGGGTGGGCTTGTTGCAACCTACTCGCGACAAGCACCGGCGGCCGCACCGGTGCGGGGCGCCCGGCACCGCGGGCCCCGGGCGCCCCGCCGCGTTTTGACGCTCCCTCGAACCCGTCGTTACGATCCACGACGGCATCGAGCGTCAGCGTCAAGCCCTGGCTTGCTGACCGGCAACCCTCGTCCGCGGTGGGGTGCTCCAGGTGAAAGCCCGGCGGGGCGGTGCGCCCCGCAAGCGTGTGGCCGTGCCGTCGCAGCAGCGGTGGACCGGCCTGGTCGAGCAGGAGGCAACCCGTCGTGAGCCCGCGCGCCACGCCCCCCTCGTGTCCCCGGGGCGGCACCGCCACCGGCGGCTGACCGCCCCGCGCCCTCCCACGACCCCCGCGCCGCCGGACCCGGCGCCGGCGGGGGACCCGAACCCGCACCACCCCACGAGGAGCCCCGAGTTGTCCAGCGCCGCCACCCCTCCGTCCCTGCCCGACAAGCCCGGCCGCAGCAAGCTGCCGATCGTCGTCGGCGTCGCCGTCCTGGCGGTCATCGCGATCGTCGTCGCGATCGTCGTGCGCAACACCGGCGACGACGACACCGCCACCACGGCCGCCGGCGAGGCGCAGACCGTGCGCATCGGCGTCACCGACCAGGCCGAGCCGTACTGGGGCACCTACGTCGACCTGGCCCGCGAGCGCCTCGGCGTCGACGTGGAACTGGTGAACTTCTCCGACTACAGCCTGCCGAACCCGGCGCTGAGCCAGGGCGAGGTCGACCTCAACCAGTTCCAGCACACCCAGTACCTGGCGAACTACAACGTCACCGCCGGCGACGACCTGCAGCCCGTCGGCTCCACCGCCGTGTACCCGCTGCCGCTGTACTCCACCCAGCACGACGGCCCCTCGCAGCTCCCGCAGGGTGCGAAGGTCGCCATCCCGGACGACGCCATCAACGAGGCGCGGGCCCTGCTCGTGCTGCAGGACGCGGGTCTGCTGACCCTCGCCGACGGCGGCTCCGCGTTCTCCACGGTGGAGGACGTGCAGGAGGCGAAGGTCGAGGTCGTCCCGCTGGACGCCTCCCAGACCGCCGGCGCGCTGCAGAACGGATCCGTGGCCGCTGCCGTCGTCAACAACAACTACGCCACCAGCGCCGGGCTGCCGGTCGAGGACGTCGTCCACCAGGACGACCCCGAGAGCGAGTCCGCGGTGCCGTACGTGAACCTCTTCGTCTCCCGCGCCGAGGACACCGGGAACCAGACCTACCTGGACCTCGCCGAGCTCATCCACGACCCGGCCGTGCAGGCGGAGTTCGTGAAGAGCTACCCGCAGGCCGTCGTCCGCGACGTCGACCCCGCCACCCTGCAGGAGCAGCTGGCGGACGTCGAGGAGGACGCGCGGGCGGCGCAGGGCTGAGATGGCCGACCCCATCGTGCGCCTGCGGGGCGTCACCAAGCGGTACGAGCGCGGCGGCAAGTCCGTCACCGCCGTCGACGACGTCAGCCTCGACGTGCACGCCGGCGAGGTCATCGCCGTCATCGGGTACTCCGGGGCCGGCAAGTCCACGCTCGTGCGGCTGGTGAACGCCCTGGAGGCGCCCACCTCCGGGACGGTCACCGTCGCCGGGCGGGAACTGACGCGCCTGCCCGAGAAGGACCTGCGGACCGCGCGCCGGGAGATCGGCATGATCTTCCAGCAGTTCAACCTGTTCCGCTCCCGCACCGTCGCCGGGAACGTCGCCTACCCGCTGAAGGTGGCCGGCGTCCCCCGGGAACGGCGCGACGCGCGCGTCGCGGAACTGCTGGACTTCGTCGGCCTGCTGGACCGCGCCCACGCCCACCCCGAGCAGCTCTCCGGCGGGCAGAAGCAGCGCGTCGGCATCGCCCGCGCCCTGGCGACGAACCCGCCGCTGCTGCTGGCCGACGAGGCCACCAGCGCCCTGGACCCGGAGACCACCACCGAGGTCCTCTCGCTGCTGCGGCGGGTCAACCGCGAGCTCGGCGTGACCATCGTGGTCATCACCCACGAGATGGACGCCGTGCGGCAGATCGCCGACCGGGTCGCGGTCATGGAGGCCGGCCGCGTCGTCGAGGTGGGTGACGTCTACGACGTGTTCTCCACCCCGCAGACCGCCCCGGCGCAGCGGTTCGTGCGCAGCGTCCTGCACGACCGGCCCACCCCGGAGCAGCTGGCGCGGCTGCGCGAGCACCACCCCGGGCGCCTGGTCACCGTGCAGGTCACCGACGAGATCGGCCTGCAGAAGCGCGTCGACGACGCGTTCACCACCGCTGGGGTCCGCACCGAGCTCGTGCACGGCGGAGTGGGGGAGCTGCGCGAGCGGCGCATCGGCTCCCTGACCTACGAGACCACCGGTCCCGACAGCGCCGTGGACGCCGCCCTCGCCGCCCTGCGCGCGGCGGGCGTGCGCGCCGAGGAGGAGGTCTGACGTGGAGGGTTTCCTCAGCACGCTCGACGTCTACGTCGAGTCCATCTGGGAGACGCTGTTCATGGCGCTGGTCTCGATGGTCGCCTCCGGCGTCATCGGCCTGGCGCTCGGCATCGCCCTGTACGCCACCCGTCCCGGGCACCTGCTGGGCAACCGGGTGGTGTTCGGCGTCCTCGGCGTCGTGGTGAACATCGTGCGCCCCATCCCGTTCGTCATCTTCCTGGCGGCGGTCACCCCCCTGCAGATCGCGGTGCTCGGCACCACCATCGGCACCGGGGCGGTGACGTTCGCCATCGCGCTGGCCGCGGCGTTCGCGGTCTCGCGCATCGTCGAGCAGAGCCTCGTCGGGGTGGAACCCGGTGTGGTGGAGGCCGCGCGCGCGGCCGGCGCCTCCCGGCTGCGGATCCTCTTCGGCGTCGTCGTGCCCGAGGGCCTGGGCCCGCTCGTGCTGGGGTACACGTTCATCTTCGTGGGCATCGTCGACATGACCGCCCAGGCCGGTCTCGTCGGCGGCGGTGGCCTGGGCGACTACGCCATCACGTACGGCTCCCAGCGCTACGACTGGGGCATCGTCTACGTCAGCGTCGCCACGATCATCGTCATCGTGCAGGTGGGCCAGCTCATCGGGAACCGCATCGCCCGCGGTGTCCTGCGCCGCTGACCGCGCCCCTGCCGCGCCGGTGGGCGGGTCCCCGCACCGGGGGCCCGCCCACCGGCGTTCCCGGTGCCGGGGCGCCCCCCGTGCCGCACACTGGGACGGTGGCGAGCGCGGACCGGGTGCTGGTGGGTGGGCTGCTCGCGCTGCTCGTGGTGGTCCTGGTGACCACCACCGTGCGGGCGCTGCGCCGCTCGCGGCGGCGCGCGACCGCCGTCCGCGACGACACCCTGCGCGCCGGCCGGGACCCCGAGCTGGACGGCTCGGGTGCGGCGCTGCGCGCGATGGGCCGCAGCGCCTGGATGCGCCCCGGCGGCGGCGGGTTCTGAGGCGGGGGAGTCCGCGCGGACCGGGCCTGGTGCCTGACCAAGGACGTCGATCCGCACTACGCCGGCATCGCCGCCCCTGCCGCCGCGATCGAGGACCTGCTGACCGGCTCGCAGCTGGACGTCGTGCCCGCCGACCCCGCACGGCAGCCACCGCACTACTGGTGAGGCGCGAACGCCCCGGCGGCACAGCAGCTCAGGCGCTGCCCGCGTCGGCGATGCGCCACGCCTCGGTGTCGCCGTCACGCACGAGGAGGTAGCCCCAGGCGGTCTGGCCGTCCGGCATGGACGTGTCCGCCCCGCGCAGCTCGAAGGTCACCGGGACGAGGACCGCCTGCGCGTGCTCCTGCGCGTGGCTCTCACCCACCGCACCGTCCGCGCCCGCCGCCGGCTGCGTGATCGCCTCGGAGACCTCGACGTCCTCGATCGTCGGCGGGTCCGCCGCCCACGCACCCCGCCCCGAGTACGGCCGGGTCGTCAGGGCCGCCGCTGCGGCCTGGTCGCCCCCCTGCAGGGCTCCGAGGTAGGTGCGCACCACGTCCTCGGGGGAGGTGGAGGCATCGACCGTGGCGGCCCCCGGCGCCAGGGTGTCGCCCGGTGAGGCGGCGCACGCCGAGAGCACCACGGCGCTCAGCGCCGCGGCGACCAGGAGAGGCGCTCTCTTCACCACTCCAGTGCAGCAGCCGCGACCACGGGTGGGGAGCGGATCGCGCAGATGCACACCCACCGACCTCGCGCCTCGGACGGCCGACCACCCGGTGGCCCGGGCGCCGGGCCGTCCTCAGCTCGGCGTTAGCCGGCCGCGCAAGGTGGCGACGCCCTCGCCGGTGAGGGCGTCGAGGGCTGCACCGCGGCCGGTGCCGGCCAGCAGCAGCGCCTGGGCCGTGCCGCTCACCACCGGGCCCGTGCCGTGCGCGAAGTCGATGTCTTCCGCCTCGAACCGCAGACCGCTCAGCGCTCCCTCCGGCACCAGGCCCGAGGGGGCCGTCATGACGAACGCCAGCGCCTTGCGCAGCCGCGGTTCCGGAACGTCGTGGTGCAGCCGCAGCGGCCAGCGGATGTCCAGGCCGTGCACCAGCACGTCCAGCAGGGGCGCCTCCGGTCCCGACCCCGGTGGGGTGAAGCGGGAGTCCGCCTTGCGGCGCAGCACGTCCACGATCTCGGTGAAGGGCCGCTGCGCCAGCCGCCGGGTCACCCGCTCGTTGGCCCGGTCGAAGTTCCCGCCCGCCAGGAGCACGGCCAGCACGACCCTCGGAGTGCTGACCTCCAGGGGCATGACGAGGTGCGCGAGGACGTCGTGGACGCTCCACGCGTGGCACAGGCTCCTGGTCGCCTGCTGCTGCGGGGTCAGGGCCGCGACCTGGTCGGCCAGGGCCCGCCGCTCGTCGGCGATCTCCTCGAACACGTCCACGGGCCGATCATGGCACCCTGGCGGTGTGATCCTCCCGGAGGTCCGCGACCCGCGCCTGGTCACGATCCGCCGCGGCGGGACCCTCACCGACGAGGACCACCGGCTCCTCGCGCTGTGGGCCGCCGAGTGCGCGGAGCACGTCCTGCACCTCTTCGAGGGCGAGCAGCCCTCGGACACCCGTGTGCGCGAGGCCGTCGAGGCGGCGCGCGTGTGGGCCGGCGGCACCCTGCCGATGGTGCGGGCGCGGGCCTGCGGTGGGCACGCGATGGGAGCGGCCCGCCCGCTGCGCGGGGCCGCGCGGTACGCCGCGTACGCCGCCGGTCAGGCCGCGTGCGTGGCCCACGTGCCCGAGCACGACCTCGGTGCCGCCGCCTACGCGATCAGGGCGGTGCGAGCGGCGGGCACCGGCGGTCCCGGCGCCGGGCGGGTGGAGCGGGACTGGCAGCGCGGCCGCCTCCCGGAGCGGGTCCGGGCGCTGGTGCTCCAGGACCAGGCCAGGCGCAACGCGATCTGCTTCTGCGCCTTCGACGACTGACGGGACCGCGCGCTCGTGCCGATCCCCGCTCGCGGTGCTGTGCTCGAGACCGGCCGGCACGAGCGAGCACCAGGTCCCCACCGCGACCGCGGCACCGGGTTCGGCGACGTCATCACCTCCGCCGGGGTGTCCGCCGGCATCGACACGGCCCTGCACCTGGTCGCCCGCCTCGCCGGCGCCGAGCGGGCCCGCCAGGTGCGCCGCGGCATCCAGTACGACCCGCGACCGCCGGTGTGACGGCCGCGGGGGTCAGTCGCGGTCCCTGCGCACGACCCTGGCTGCGGCGCCCGCGGTCTGGCGCACGCCGTCCACGACGATCCGCGCCGCCGACGGGTCCCCGCGCAGGCCCGCCTTCGCGGTGGCCTTCGCGGTGTTCGCCACCTGCTCGAGGGTGACGTGCGGGGGGATCATCGGAACGTCCGGGTCCACCACCGCGTCGATCACGGTGGGCCGGCGCGCCGCGAACGCCTCGTCCAGCAGCGCCTCCAGGCCCTCGGGGCCCTCGGTGCGCACCCCGCCCAGCCCCAGCAGGCCCGCGTACTGCCCGTACGGCAGGTCGGGCACGTCCATCGCCGCGCCGAACGGCACCTCGCCCTGCATCGCGCGCGCCTCCCACGCCACGAACGACAGCTGCCGGTTGTTGAACACCACGACGACGAACCGGGGGTCCTGCCAGGTGCGCCAGCGCTGCGCGACGGTGATGAGCTCGTTGATGCCGTTCATCTGCATGGCGCCGTCGCCGATCAGCGCCAGCACGGGCCGGTCCGGGTGCGCCTGCTTGGCGGCCAGCGCGTAGGGCATCCCGCCGCCCATCGACAGCAGCGTGCCGGACAGCGACGCCAGCATCCCCGGGCGCAGGTCCAGGTCGCGGGCGTACCAGCTGGTGGCGGTGCCGCAGTCCACGGCGACCATCGCGTCGTCGGTCAGCCGCTGCGACAGGCCCCGCACGAGCAGTTCCGGGTTCAGCGGGTTCGCCGCCGCCGCGGCACGCTCCTCGCCCCACGCCCGCCACGTCGCGTTCCAGCCGGCGATCTCCTCGCGCCAGGACGGGTCGGGGTCCGCGCCCTCCAGCAGCGGCAGCAGCGCCGCGAGGGTCTGCTGCGCGTCGCCCACGAGGTTCACCTCGGTGGGGTAGCGCAATCCGCACCGGGTGCCGTCCACGTCGATCTGCACCGCGCGGGCCTGCCCGGGTTCGGGGTAGTACTCGCTGTACGGCATGGTCGTGCCGACCATCAGCAGCACGTCGCAGCCCTGCATGAGGTTCCAGCTCGGCCGGGTGCCCAGCAGCCCGATCGCGCCGGTCACCCAGTCCAGGCGGTCGTCGAGGACCGCCTTGCCCAGCAGCGCCTTCGCCACCCCCGCGCCGAGGCGGTCGGCCACGGCCGTCAGCTCCTCGGTGGCGCCGAGCGCACCGGCTCCGGCGAGGATCGCCACCCGCTTCCCCGAGCGCAGCACCTGCGCGGCCTGCGCCAGCGCCTCCGCCCGCGGCGCCCCCGGCAGGGAACCGGGCACGGAACTGGTGTGGGTGTACCCGTGCGCGACGGGCACCTCCAGGACGGCGTCGGCGTCCTGCAGGTCGCTGGGCAGCACGATCGCGGTGACGGTGCGCCGCTCCAGCGCGGTGCGCGCGGCGCGGTCCACCGCGTGCTGCACCTGGCTGGGGTCGCTGACCTGGAACACGAACTCGCCGGCCACGTCGGAGAACAGCCGCACCAGGTCCAGTTCCTGGTAGTAACCCGTGCCGAGGGAGTTGCTGGCGCTCTGCCCCAGCAGCGCCACGACCGGCACGTGGTCGAGCTTGGCGTCGTACAGGCCGTTCAGGGCGTGGACCGCGCCGGGGCCGGAGGTCACCGCGCACACCCCGATCGGGCTGCCGCCGAACTTCACGTCCGCGGTCGCGGCGAAACCCGCGGTCTCCTCGTGGCGGACCTGCACGAACTCCGCCTCACCGGCGGCCTGCGCCCGGCCCAGCGCCGAGACGACCCCGCCGATGCCGTCGCCGGGGTAGCCGTAGACCCTGCGGGCGCCCCACCGCGCCAGGCGCGAGACGACGTGGTCACCGACCGTCGGAGAGCTCATGGCTCCACGATCGGGGCCCCACCGCCGCCGCGCACCCGCAGCGGCGGGTGCACGGCGCGCGGGTGTCAGTCGGTGGGCATGCGGGTGTGGTGCTGCTCGCCGAGCGGCTCCTCGACGTCCTCGCCGCCGCCGTTCACCTTCGAGCGCACCGTGCCGGCCACCGAGCCGGCGGTGGCGCTGACCTTCTCCTGCGCCTTCGCGCCGGCCTGCTTGGCCACGTCGGTGGCCTTGCCCTCCAGGTCGCTGACCGTGCTCTGCACCTTGGGGTTGCCCCACGCGCGCGAGGCGGCGGAGCTGATCTGCTCGTAGCGCTCCCGGCCGGCGCGGGCGCCGAGGACGTAACCGGCGGCTCCGGCCACCAGGAACAGGACCTTGCCCTTCATCACGAACCTCCCGGGTTCTCGTGTCGGTGATCTGGTGATCACCGACCACTCTCCCAGCGGGGCGGGTTTCGCGCGCGTCAGAGCGGCCCGGCCACCGCCCGGCGCAGGGCGTCGGCCAGGCGGTCGACGTCGGCGGCCGTGGTGTCCAGGTGCCCGCTGACGCGCAGCGCCGGAGCGCGCATCTCCCCGGGCGCGCGCTCGGTGCCCAGGAACGTCGTCAGCACCCCCTCCTGCGCCAGCAGCCGGGCCCGCAGGGCGGCCAGGTCGACACCACCGTCGTCTGCGCCGCTGTCCGGCCCCGGCCCGCCGGCGGGGCGCAGCGTGACCGTGGCGCTGGGTTCCGCCGGGTCCTCCAGCACCTGCCAGGAACCGCGCAGGGCGTCGGCCAGGCGGTGGCGCACCGCCCGGCCGACGTCCGCCAGCCCGGCGCGCACGGCCGCCGGCCCCAGGTCGCGGTGCTCGGCCAGCGCGGCGGCGAACCCCAGCCACCCGGCGACGTGCGCCTCGGTCCGCTCCAGCGGTCCCAGGCGCGCCGCCAGGGGCCCGCGCGCGGCGACGAAGCCGACACCGCGCGGGCCGGCCAGCCACTTGCGGGACGTGCCGTAGACCACGACGTCCGCCTCGGCGGGCAGAGCGTCCAGGGCGGTGTCCACGTGCCCGAACGCCTGTGCGGCGTCCACCACGACGGGCACACCGGCCGCGGCGCACGCCGCGGCGACCTGCGCAGCGGGCTGCACCGTGCCGACGTGGCTGCCCACCCACGTGACGTGCACGAGGTCCGGGCGGGGGCCGGCGCCCAGGGCGCGCGCGAACGCCTCCGGGTCCAGCCGGTGCGGTCCCGGCACGGGCAGCGGGCGCACGCCCAGGTGCCGCAGCAGCGCCACGTTGGGGCCGTACTCGCCCGGCGCGTGCGCCGCGGTGACCGGCGCACCGCCGGGCCAGGCCAGCAGCAGCTGCGCCAGCGCGTCCCCGGCGCCGTGGACGAACGCCACGGAGCCCTCGCCGGCCGGCCAGCCCAGCAGCGCCCGCACGTCGTCGCGGGCGCGCTCCAGGACGGGGGCGGCCGCCGCGGCGGCGACGTAGCCGCCCACCTCGGCCTCGCGGCGGGCGTGCGCGGCGCTCGCGTCGAGCACCGCCCAGCTGCTGCGCCCGGCCGCGGCGGAGTCCAGGTGCACCACGCGCCGCGGCGGGCGGGTGCGCCGCCACGCGGCGGCCAGCGGCGCGGGGGCCAGGGAGGGGGAGGCGTCGGGCTGTCCGGGAGCGGGGTCCACGGACGTGATCGTGGCACCCCGAGGTGCGGGGGCGGCCGATCCGCGGGTGGATGGGGGCGCCGGCCGCCGCGGGCGGACGGTCCCGAACCCGAGACCAGCAGAGGAGCGAGTCGTGGCGAACGTCAGCCCCATCGACGTCCAGAAGGCGCTGCACGGCGTGGACTACCCCGCGTCCAAGGAGGCGCTGGTGAGAGCCGCCCAGGACAACGGCGCCTCCCAGGAGGTCCGCGACGCGCTGGGGGGCATCGCCGACCGCGAGTACGAGGGCCCCACTGGCGTGTCCGCCGAGATCTTCGACTGACCCCTCGCCGGGGGGCGGGGGGGGGCGGGGGCCGGGGCGGGGGGCGGGG
>NZ_JBKBCT010000062.1:0-22515 GCF_050871525.1 Kineococcus auxinigenes
TGGAGACGAACGTGCGGTTCTACTCCGTCGACGCCGCCGGCCGGCGCGGCGTGACCGCACACCCCCGCCGGGCTGCGCCTGCCCACCGGCGGCCCCGCGCACCGGGGGTTGCCGCGGGCCCGTCCGCGCGCCGGCGCTCTGGCGACCGGCGCGGCGAGCGGGGCGGGCAGCGGCGGCACCGCGACCGGGACCCCCGTCACCAGCGACTCCTGCGCGGCGTCGGCCACCAGGGAGGCCGCCACCGCGTCCCGCGGGTGGCACAGGTCGCCGTCGACGCCGTTGACCAGGTCCACGAAGGCGGCGACCTCGGCGCGGTAGGCGCCGGCGAAGCGCTCGGCGAACGTGGCGTGCGGCGGCCCCGCGGGGAAGGCGACGCCCGGCTCGGCCGAGCGCGCGGCCATCGCCTCGTCCATGCCGACCACCAGGGTGCCGCGCGAGCCCTGCAGCTCCAGGCGCACGTCGTGCCCGGCGCCGTTGTAGCGCGAGGCCGTCACCACCGCCAGGGTCCCGTCGTCCAGGGTGCACACCGCCAGCGCGGAGTCCACGTCGCCGACGCGGCCGATCTCCGGGTCGCCGTTGTTCGAGCCGCGCGCGTACACCTGCACCACCTCCCGGCCGGTGATCCAGCGCAGGACGTCGAAGTCGTGCACGCTGCAGTCGCGGAACAGCCCGCCGGAGGTGGCGATGAACTCCACCGCGGGCGGCGTAGCGTCGCAGGTGACGGCGCGCACGGCGTGCAGCCAGCCCAGCTCCCCGGCGTCGAAGGCGCGCTTGGCCTCGCGGTAGCCGGGGTCGTGCCGACGCTGGTGCCCGATGCGCACGACGCCGCCGCGTGCCGCCACGTGCTCCAGGACCGGCAGCGAGAGCGCCACGTCGGGCGCCACCGGCTTCTCGCACAGCACGGGGATCCCCGCCTCGACGCCGGCGCGGATCAGCTCCGGGTGCGCCGCGGTGCCGGCGGCGACGACGAGGCCGTCGATCCCGCTGCGCACCAGCGCGTCCACGTCGTCGGCCACCGCCACGCCGGCGCCGTCGCCGGGCAGCGCCGCGGCGACCGCGCGCACCCGGGCGGGGTCGGCGTCGGCGAGGGTCAGCGTTCCCACGCCGGGCGTCGCCACGATGTTCGCGGCGTGCATCGCGCCGATGCGGCCGACGCCGACCAGGCCGAGGTGCAGATCGGGCACGGGGACCTCCAGGTGGGTGGGAGCAGGTGTTGGACCGGTCCAACGCTCGCTAGGGTGGGGGCCCGGAGCTGAGGTGTCAAGGCACCCGGCGGTGAGGAGGTGGACGTGGCGGGGGAGCGAGCGGGCGGTCCGGCCAGGCCCACCATCCGCAGCGTCGCCGAGCGCGCCGGGGTGTCCAAGTCCCTGGTCTCCCTGGTGCTGCAGGGCTCGCCCCGGGTGGGGGAGGAGAGCCGCCGCGCCGTGCTGGCCGCCGTCGAGGAGCTCGGCTACCGGCCCGACCCCGCCGCCCGCAGCCTCGCCGAGCGGCGCACCCGCACCGTCGGCGTCGTCCTCGACGACCTGCGCAACCCCTGGTTCGTGGACCTGCTCGACGGGCTGCGCCCCGTCCTGGCCGCGGCCGGTCTGCGCCCCGTGCTGGCCGACACGAGCGCCGAACCCGATGCCGCCGGGGACCTCGTGCGGCTGCGCGTGGACGGGCTCGTCCTCGTCGGCACCCGCGACGACCCCACCGCCGTCGAGCGGGCCGCAGCGGCCGTCCCCACCGTCCTGGCGGGCACCCGCGACGCCGTGCGCGCCCGGGCCGACCTCGTCGCCGACGACGGCGAGGCCGGGGTGCGGCTCGTCGTGGAGCACCTCGCCGCGCTCGGGCACCGCCACCTCGCGCACGTCGCCGGCACGGGCGCCGTCGGGCGGCTGCGCCGGGACGCCTTCGAGCGCGCAGCGCGCACCGCCGGCCTCACCGCGGCGGTCGTGGCCGCGGACATGACCGAGGACGGCGGCCACCGCGCCGCCTCGCGGCTGCTGCAGCACCCGCAGCGGCCCACCGCCGTGCTGGCCGCCAACGACGTCTCCGCGCTCGGGGTGCTCGCCGCCGCCGACGAGCTCGGCCTGCGCGTGCCGCAGGACGTCTCCGTCGCCGGCTACGACGACACCTCCCTGGCCGCCCTGCGCCGCGTCCGCCTCACCAGCGTCGACAACCGCAGCCGCGAGGTCGGCCGGCGCGCCGGCGAGCTGCTGCTGCAGCGGATCGCCGACCCGTCCGCGGCACCGCGCACCGAGCTGCTGCCGCCCCGGCTGGTGCCGCGCCGCAGCACGGGCGCCCCCGCGCAGCCACCCGCCTGAAGCGCGCCGGCGCCCTCAGCCGTAGTGCCGCGAGGTGGAGCTGCGCTGCGACTCCTCCAGCGCCGCGAACCTCGCCTCCGCGTGCGGCGGCAGCACCCGGCGCTCGCGCACCAGCCACGGCACCCCGCGCACCGCGTCCAGCACGCCGAGCGCGCTGGTGCGGTCGCGCGGCACCGTGCGCAGCAGGAAACCCGTGCGCCGCAGCGCCGCCGGCACCGGCCGGCGCAACCACGTGAACCACAGGGTGTTGCGCACGCCGTGCCGCCGGCGCAGCTGCGACTCGCGCAGCACCGACGCCTGGTGGTGCACCGTCAGGTCCTCCAGGTAGCACAGCTCCCAGCCGGCGGCCGCGAGGTCGGCGGCCAGCAGCTCCTCCTCCCCGCCCAGCCACAACCGCTTCGAGAAACCCCCCACCTGCAGGAACGCGTCGCGGCGCACCACCGAGGCGCCCGCCAGGAAGCTGCCCAGGGCCGGACCGGGCAGCCCGGGCGCGCCGCGCACCGGGGAGTCGCGCAGCTCCGCGACGATCCCGTCCTCCACCGAGCCCGGCTCCACGACGATCCGGGCGGTGAGCACCGCCACGCGCGGGTCGGCGTCCAGCACGTCCGCGGCCCGCGCCAGCGAACCGGGGTCCCACCACGTGTCGTCGTCGCAGAACGCCACGTACGGGGTGCTCGCGCTGGCCACCCCGGTGTTGCGGGCCACCGCCCCCTGGTTCTCCGGCAGCACCACCACGTCCAGGCGGTCCGCGCCGGCGCTGCCGCGCGGGTGCCGCTGGCGCAGCGCCCGCGCGGTGCCGTCGGTGGAGCCGTTGTCCAGCACGATCACCCGCGGCCGCTCCGGCAGCCGCAGCAGCCGGTCCACCGCCAGCAGGGCCTCCTCGCGCCGCTGCCAGGTGATGAGCACCACGGTGACGCGCTCGTCGGGCGGTCCGACGGGGATCGCCTCCACCGCGTCCACGACGCTCACGCCCCGCGCTCCACCAGCACGCGCAGCCGCCGCTCGACCTCCGCCGAGGGCCGCCGCCGCGCCCGCAGCGCCCGCGGCAGCCGCGGTGCCGCGGCCAGGACCGAGCGGCGGTGCTCACCGCCCTCGGCCAGCCACCGGGCGCTGCGCGCCGCCGCCACCGGCAACGGCCGGCGCATCCACGCCGTCAGCAGCTCGTTGCGCCCCAGCAGTTCCCGGCGGGAGGCCGCCGAGCCGCGACTGGGGGAGGGGTGGTGGTGCGCCACGACGTCCTCCACGTACGCCAGGCCCCACCCGGCCGCGACCAGGTCGTAGGTGACGCGCTCCTCCTCGCCGGCGAAGAACACCACGTCGTCGAAACCCCCCACCGCCAGGAACGCCTCGCGCCGCACCACCGCCGTGCACGCCAGGAACCCCAGCACGTCCGGGCCCGGCAGGTCGGGGCTGCGCCCCCACGGCGCCGAGGCCATGTCCGCGCAGATCGGGTCCAGCTCCTCCGCCGGGCCCACCAGCGTCCGCCCCGCCAGCAGCGCCAGCCGGGGGTGGGCGGCGAACACCTCCACGGCGCGCGCCAGCGCCCCCGGCGCCCACCAGGAGTCGTCGTCGGCGAACGCCACCAGTTCCGTCCTCGCGGCCCGCACCCCCAGGTTGCGGGCCGTCGCCCCCAGGTTGCGGCCCGGCTGCAGCAGCCGCAGCGGCGGCAGCCCGGAACGCTCGCGCCGCTGCGCCTCGGCCCGCACCACCTCCACGCTGGCGTCCGTGGAACCGTTGTCCACCAGCACCACCGGCGCCTCGTGGCGCGGCAGGCTGGCGCGCAGGTCGTCGGCGCGGTCGCGGGTGGCGACCACGACCGTCACGTCGGGGCTGGCGGTGGGGGCACTCACGCGCCGGACGCTAGTGGCGACACGCCGCGGCCGGTGCAGCGGGGTGGGCGGGCGTGTCGGCCCCCGGGGTGGTTGCATCGCCCCCGTGACCGAGACCCCGCACGAGACCCCCCACGCGGCGGAGGCCGCCTCCGCACCCTCCGGGACCCTGGACGTGCGGCGCTTCTCCCGGGCCGTGGTCACCGGCGGCGCCGGGTTCCTCGGCAGCCACCTGTGCGAGGCGCTGCTGGGCGCCGGGGTCGAGGTCGTCTGCCTGGACAGCTTCCTGACCGGCGGCCCCGGAAACGTCGAGCACCTCACCGACCACCCCGGGTTCACCCTGCGCCGGTGCGACATCACCGAGTACGTGCACGTGCCCGGGCCGGTGGACCTGGTGCTGCACTTCGCCTCCCCGGCCTCCCCGGTGGACTACCTCAAGCTGCCGCTGGAGACGCTGAAGGTCGGTGCCACCGGCACCTGGCACGCCCTGGGCCTGGCCAGGGACAAGGGCGCACGGTTCCTGCTGGCCTCCACCTCCGAGACCTACGGCGACCCGCAGGTGCACCCGCAGCCCGAGACGTACTGGGGCCACGTCAACCCCGTCGGCCCGCGCGGGGTCTACGACGAGTCCAAGCGCTACGCCGAGGCGCTGACCACCGCATACCGCAGCACCCACGGCGTCGACACCGCCATCGTGCGCATCTTCAACACCTACGGCCCCCGGATGCGCGCCGCCGACGGCCGCGCCATCCCCACCTTCATCCGCCAGGCGCTGGCCGGTGAACCGGTCACCGTCGCCGGCGACGGGCAGCAGACCCGCTCCATCTGCTACGTCGACGACCTCGTCGCCGGCATCCTCGCCCTGGCCGCCAGCGGGCACCCCGGTCCCGTCAACATCGGCAACCCCGAGGAGCTGACCGTCCGCGAGATCGCCGAGGACGTCATCCGCGCCGCCGGGTCCCGCTCCACCATCGAGTTCGTGCCCCGCCCGCAGGACGACCCCCAGGTGCGCCGCCCCGACACCACGCTGGCGCAGACCCTGCTGGGCTGGAAGCCGGAGGTCGACTGGGCCGAGGGTCTGCGCCGCACCGTGGAATGGTTCCGCGCCACCGGCGCCTGAGCGGCACCGGGCGTAGGGTCGACGGGGTGAGCGTCGCCCCCGCCCGTCCCGTCGCCCTCGACGGCCGCTTCGCCCGCGACCTGCCGGAGATGGCGGTGCCGTGGCGGGCCGAGGAGGCCCCCGACCCGCGGCTGGTCGCCCTGGACGAGGACCTGGCCGCCGAGCTCGGCCTGGACCCCGCCTGGCTGCGCAGCCCCGACGGGGTGCGCTTCCTCACCGGGACCGCCGTGCCCGCCGGTGCGACTCCCGTGGCGCAGGCGTACGCCGGGCACCAGTTCGGCGGGTTCTCCCCGCGCCTGGGCGACGGGCGAGCGCTCCTGCTCGGCGAGCTCGTGGACGCGCACGGCCACGTCCGCGACCTGCACCTGAAGGGCTCCGGGCGCACGCCCTTCGCTCGCGGCGGCGACGGCCTGGCCGCCCTCGGGCCGATGCTGCGCGAGCACCTCGTCAGCAGCGCGGTGCACGCCCTGGGCATCCCCACCGCGCGCTCCCTGGCCGTCGTGGCCACCGGGCGCACCGTGCGCCGCGAGGAGCCGCTGCCCGGTGCGGTGCTGGCCCGGGTGGCGAGCAGCCACCTGCGCGTCGGCAGCTTCCAGTACGCCCGCGCCACCGGCGACCTCGACCTGCTGCGGCGCCTGGCCGATCACGCCACCAGCCGGCACCACCCCGGGGCCGCCTCCGCCGAGAACCCGCACCTGGCCCTGTTCCAGGCGGTGGCCCGCGCCCAGGCGCGTCTCGTCGCCCGGTGGATGCTCGTCGGTTTCGTCCACGGCGTCATGAACACCGACAACACCACCATCTCCGGCGAGACCATCGACTACGGGCCCTGCGCCTTCCTGGACGCCTACGACCCGGCCACCGTCTACAGCTCCATCGACCAGGGCGGGCGCTACGCCTACGGCAACCAGCCCGCCGTGGCGCAGTGGAACCTCGCCCGGCTCGCCGAGGCCCTGCTGCCGCTGCTGCACGAGGACGAGGAGCAGGCGGTCGCCCTCGCGCAGGACGCCCTCGGCGACTTCCGCGACGAGTACCAGGCCGCCTGGACGGCCGGGGCGGCGGCCAAGCTCGGCCTGCCCGGTGCCGCGGGCGAGCTGGTGCAGCCGCTGGCCGAGGAACTGCTCACCCTGCTGCAGGCGGACCGCGTCGACCTCACCTCGTCCTTCCGCGCGCTCGCCACCGCCGCCCGCGGCGACGCCGATCCCCTGCACCGCCACTTCCTCGCCGCCGACGCGCTGGACGACTGGCTGGGCCGCTGGCGCGCCCTGGGTCCGGACGCCGACGCGATGGACCGGGTCAACCCCGTGTACGTCCCGCGCAACCACCTCGTCGAGGAAGCCCTCACCGCGGCCACCGGCGGCGACCTCGCCCCCTTCGAGCAGTTGCTGGACGTCGTGCGGGCCCCCTTCGAGGAACGCCCCGGCCTGGAGCGCTTCGCCGCCCCCGCCCCGCCGGACTTCGGCGCCTACCGCACCTTCTGCGGCACCTGAGGTCGGGCTCGGGGCCTGAACCCGGTTCCCCGGGTCGGGTTCCGGTCCGGGTGGTGGGGTGCCCCGGTCGCGGGCGGAGAGCCGGCCGCAGCACCCGCCACCTCCCGACCCCACGCTCGAGAACGGGCGGAGCCTTCAGCCGCCGAGGAACCCGGCGGCCGCGTCCAGGACCTCGGCGACGGTGATCCGCGCCAGGGTCGGGTCCACCTCGGCGCCGTGCGGGTCGCCGACGTAGTCGGTGGCCGCCGGGTCGCCGTGCCACAGCACCGCGTGCCGATCGGCGTCGATGGCCGGCCCCCACCAGTGCGGCGGGGTCGGGCCGAACAGCAGCACCGAGGGCACCCCCAGGGCGGTGGCCACGTGCGCGGTGCCGGTGTCGCCGGACAGGACCAGGCGCGCCGAGCCCACGAGGTCCGCCAGGCCGTCCAGGTCCAGGGCGCCGCAGCGGTCCACCGCACCCGCGGCGGCCAGTGCCGCGCCCAGCCCCGCCTCGTCCGCCGTGCCCGTCACGTGCACCTCGTGCCCGGCGGCGCTCAGCTCACCCACCACGGCTGCCCACCGCTGCACCGGCCAGCGGCGGGAGGCGAACGCCGCACCCGGGTGCACCACGACCGGCCCGTCCACCGGCGCCGGCGGCAGCGGGCGCAACCGCAGGTCCTCCGCCCCGCACTCCGCGCCCCAGGCGGCCACCAGGCGGCACCAGCGCGCCACCTCGTGCTCGTGGCGCACCCATCCCGGCCCGTCGGGGTGGCCGGTGGTGCGGAAACCCAGCAGGGCATCCGGGCCCGTGGCCGCCAGCGGGTCGCGGCTGGCCGGGCCGTTGCCGTGCAGGTCCACGGCCAGGTGCCCGGAACCCTTCGCGGGCAGCGGCTCCAGCCCCGCGGTCACCAGGACCTCGTCGACCACGCCGCGCCGCTGCAGGAAGCCGCCGATGCCGGCCGGTGCCGCCAGCAGCAGCCGCCGCTCCGGGAACGCCCGGCGCAGCCCGCGCAGCGCCGGCACCCCCGCCAGCAGGTCGCCCAGGCCCAGGGCCCGCAGCACCAGCAGGTCGGCACCGGTCAGCTCGCGCACCTCGCCGGGGACCCCCGCGGGTGCCGTCACGAGCGTCCCGCGCCGGCCGCGAGGATCGACGTGGTCGAGCGCCCGTCCAGGTACGGCAGCAGCACCACCCGGCCGCCCCAGCTGCGCACCAGCTCAGCCTCGGGCAGCTCCGCACCGCCGTAGTCGCCGCCCTTGGCCCACACGTCGGGCCGCAGCTCCGCCAGCGCCGCGCGCGGGTCGTCCTCGGTGAACACGCCCACCGCGTCCACGCTGGTCAGCGCCCGCAGCACCCGCTCGCGGTCGGCCTGCCCCACGACCGGCCGCCCCGGGCCCTTCAGCCGGCGCACGGAGTCGTCGGAGTTGATCAGGACCACCAGCGCGTCGCCCAGGCCGCGTGCCGCCTCCAGGCAGCCCACGTGCCCGGCGTGCAGGACGTCGAAGCAGCCCCCGGTGGCGACCAGCGTGCCGCCGGACGCGCGCACCCGCGCGGCGACCTCCGCGGGCGTGGACCCGGCGGGCCGCTCCTGCACGGGGGCGGGGGCAGGGGCGAAGAACCCGTGCGTGCCGCCGGCGGCCACCCACGCCGAGGCGTCGCGCACCGCCCGCGCCAGCGCCGGGGACAACGCTCCCGTGCGGGCCACCTCGACCGCCGCGCTGGCCGCGAAGCGGTCCCCGGCACCGCACGGGTCGCCCGTCGCCGGCACCGCCGGCAGGTGCAGCGCCTCGCTGCCCGCCGCCGCGCAGTGCGCCCCGCCCGAACCGGCCGTCACGCACACCGCGGCCACGTCCCACACCGCGCGCAGCTGCGCGGCCAGCTCGTCCGCCCGCAGCGAGCCCGCGCCCGGGTGGTGCGCCGCCAGCGCACCGCGCGCCTCCGCCAGGTTCGGCGTCACCAGGGCGCAGCCCGGCACCGGCGCGCCGCCGCGCGGGTGCGGGTCCCACACCACCGGCACCCGGCGCGCCGCCTCGCCCAGCAGGGCCCGCAGCCGCGGCTCGCGCGTGGTGCCCGCGCCGTAGTCCGACACCAGCACCACGTCCGCCCCGGCCAGCGCCTCGCGCACCGCCGCCAGCGCGGCACCGTCCAGATCGCCCGGGGTGCCCGGCCCGCCGTCGTCCAGGCGCACCAGCACCTGCCCGTCGGCGCGCACCCGCGACTTGCGCCGCGTCGCCCCGGTGTGCGGCAGCGCCACCACGTCCACCCCGCGCAGCAGGGCCCGCAGGCGCGCTCCCGCGTCGTCGCCGGCCACCGGCGCCACCAGCGCGACCTCCACCGACGGGTCCAGCGCCGCCAGCAGCGCCGTCAGCCCCGCCCCGCCGGGGGACTCGCGCACGTCCTCGACGTCCACCACCGGCACCGGCGCGTCCGGCGCCACGCGGTGCACGCCGCCCAGCACCTCCCGGTCCAGCAGCACGTCGCCGACCACGACGACGCGGCGCACCGACCGGCCCGGCACCGGCTGCCCCACCACCCGGCTCACGCGCTGGCCTCCCGCCGCCGCGCCTGCACGGCCGTCAGGTCCGTGCTCCGGGCGCCGCGGGCCGCCGGCAGGTGCGCCTCCACCGCCACGCACAGGGTGTGCACCGCCATCAGGTGCCCCTCCTGGACCGCCGAGGTCGACGGCCCGGGCATCACCACGGCGTCGTCGGCCAGGTCCACCAGCGGGTTCGGCGCCGACGTCGTCATCGCCCACACCCGCAGCCCGCACTCTCGGGCCCGCTCCGCCGCGCGCAGCAGGTTCGCGCTGCGCCCGCTCGCCGACAGCAGCAGCAGCACGTCACCGGGCCGGCCGTGGCCCTCCACCTGCCGGGCGAAGACCTCCTCCACGCCGTAGTCGTTCGCGATGGCCGTGACCGTCGAGGTCTCCGCGTGCAGCGAGATCGCCGACAGCGGCCGCCGCTCGCCCAGGAAGCGCCCCACCAGCTCCGCGGTCAGGTGCTGCGCCTCGGCGGCGCTGCCCCCGTTGCCCGCCACCAGCAGCCGGCCGCCGCCGTCGACGACCTCCACCAGCTCGCGCCCCCACCGGTCCAGCCGGTCCGCCTGGCGCTGCAGCGCCGCCAGCACCCCGTGCAGCTCGCCCACGTGCTCGCGCACGTACGCCCGCGTGCCCACGACCCCGGACCCCTCCTCCAGCAGCAGCTCGTACGCCGACTCCGTGGAGGCGGCCACCCGCGCCCAGTCGTAGCGCTCCACCGCGACCTCGCGGCCCGCCGCGCCCAGCCGCGCGGCCACCGCCGGGTCCTCGACCACCGAGCGCAGCGCCGCGGCCAGCGCCACGGGGTCCACGTGCCCGGCACCGTCCACCGGCACCAGCCGGCCCGTCACCCCGTCGCGCACCGTGTCCAGCATCCCGCCGACCGCCGAGGCCACCACCGGCACGCCAGCGGCCATCGCCTCCAGCACCGCGATGCCGAACGGCTCGTACCAGGGCGTGGCCACCAGCGCGTCGCTGGAGGCCAGCAGCGCCGGCAGGTCCGCGGGGGAGACCCGCCCCACCAGGCGCACCCGGTCGGCGATGCCCAGCTCCACGGCGACCTTCTGCAGGCGCACCGCCTCGTGGTCGCCGTCCAGGTCGTGCGCGGCCGGTCCGCCGGCCACCACCAGCTCGGCGTCCGGCAGCGCCTCCAGCGCGCGCACCACGGCCTCCACGCCCTTGCGCGGCACCAGCCGCCCCACGCTCAGCAGGCGCGCGCGGCACCCCGGGCGGCGCGGGCCGACCACGTCGGCCGGCACCTCGCCCGGGTCCGCGAAGCGCGCGGTGTCCACCCCGCACGGCACCACCTGCACCCGCCGCGGCGGCGCCCCCGAGGCCCGCAGCTCGGCGACCTCGTCGCGGCACGTGGCGATCACCAGGTCCACGTCCCTGGCCAGCCGGCGCTCGGCGTCCAGCCGTCCCGGCGGGCTCGTGTCCGCGCTGCCCTGGTAGCGGCGCTTGACGCTGCCCAGGGCGTGGAAGGTCTGCACCACGGGGATCCCGTGGGCATGCGCCGCGGGCAGCGCCGCCGTGCCGGACATCCAGAAGTGCGCGTGCACCACGTCGGGGCGCCGCTGCGCGAACTCCTCGCGCAGCACCTCGGCGAACGCCGGCATGAACGGCGCCAGGTCGTCCTTGGCCACCGCCTCCGCCGGCCCGGCGTCCACGTGCACGACCTCCACGCCCGGGCGCAGCCGGGTGCGCGCCGGCAGGTCCGCCGCGTCGCGGCGCGTGTAGACGACCACCTCGTGACCGCGGTCGGCCAGCGCCGACGCCAGCGCCGCCACGTGCACGTTCTGCCCGCCGGCGTCCACGCCGCCGAGCACGGCCAGCGGGCTCGCGTGCTCGGACACCATCGCGATGCGCCGCGGCGTGCGCGCAGCACCGGTCCCTGCGGGGGCCCTCATGCCACCACCTCCTCGAGCAGTCGGTCCCAGTCCGCCAGGAAGCGTTCCACCCCGAACGCCGCCAGGGCGTGGCGGCGCGCCGCCTCCCCGCGCTCACGGGCCTCGTCCGGGTCGGCCAGCCACCGCCGGGCGGTGGCGATCAGGACGTCGGGGTCGCTGGAGAGCACCCCCGCGGCCGGCGGCACCGCCTCCGGCGCGGCCGTCGCCGGCAGCGCCAGCACGGGCATGCCGATCATCATGGCCTCGATCATCGACAGTCCCAGGCTCGTCCACCGGTAGGGGTGCAGGTAGGCGCGGTGCGCGCCCAGCGCCTCGTGCAGTTCCGACTGCGGCAGGTCCTCGTGCACGCTCAGGCCCTCGCCCGCCGCCGTGCCCGCCACCCGCTCCGCCAGCGCCCGCACACCCATGCCGTGCAGCGCCACCGGCACCTCCTCGGCCACCCGCAGCAGCACGTCCGTGCCCGCCACCCGCCAGCGCCGCACCGGCTCGTTGACGCTGGCGGCCAGCGACGCCGTCTCGCCCGTGTAGCGCTGCCCGGGGTCGATGACGCCGTGGTCCACCAGGGTGGTGCGCGCGTCGCCGCAGTCCCAGTACAGGCGGTTGAAGCTCGTCACGTGCGCGATCGGCACCGCGC
Source organism: Kineococcus auxinigenes (assembly GCF_050871525.1). Lineage (NCBI taxonomy): Bacteria > Bacillati > Actinomycetota > Actinomycetes > Kineosporiales > Kineosporiaceae > Kineococcus > Kineococcus auxinigenes. The sequence continues at coordinate 11,797 of NZ_JBKBCT010000062.1, forward strand.
GCTGGTCGGCCAGCGGGTGCCGGCTGTCCGCCGCGCCGGCGCGCGGGGCGTCGTGCTCCACGTACACGGCCGGCACGTCGCGCCCGGGGCGGCGGCCCGTCCAGCGCTCCACCAGCTCCAGCTCCTCGGGGCGCTGCAGCACCACCACGTCGAACTGCGCCGCGCGCAGGTCCGCCACGGGCACCTCCACGGCGCTCGCGGGCCAGTCCCAGGTGCGCGCGCGACCGCGCCCGTCCGGGCCGCGGTCGTCCACCAGCGGCAGCAGGTACTCGTGCGCACCCGAGACGAACGCGGTCATCCACGACCCGTGCACGTGCCAGACGAGGATCCTCACAGCGTCCCTCCCGCGGGAGCGTTCTCCCGGTCCACTTCCTCCACGACCGTCCCGGGGACGGCCGGTGCCAGCGCCTCCACGGCCGCCACGACCTCCCGCGCCGCCACGCCCGCCAGGCACGGGTGCCCCGGCACCGGGCACTCGCGGGCCCGGGAACCGCGGCACGCCGCGCTCTGGTCGCCCAGCAGCACGTGCGGCACCCCGTACGGGGCCCAGCGCGCCGCCGGCACGACCGGCGCGAACAGCGACACCACCGGCGTGCCGACCGCGGCCGCCAGGTGCGCCGGTCCGGTGTTGCCCACGACCACGGCGTCCGCGGCGGCCAGCACCGCCGCCAGCCCCGGCAGGTCGGTGCGCCCGCCGAGGTCCACGGCACCGTGCCCGGCCACCGCGGCGGTCAGCCGACGCTCCCCGGGGCCGCCGGTCACCACGACGTCGCGGCCCGCGTGCCGCAGCGCCTCGACGATCCCGGCGGCCTGCTCCGGCAGCGGCGCCCGCGCGGGCACCGACGCCCCGGGGTGCACCACCACGTAGGACGCCGGCAGGCCCGGCGGCGGCGGGGCGGTCGTCAGCACCCGCAACCGCCCGTCGTCGTCCGCGGGCAGCGGGAATCCCGCCGCCGCGGCCAGCTCCAGCGCCGCCTCCGCCTCGTGCGCGTCGGCGCGCGGGCCGTCCTCGCGGCGGTGCCGCACGTCCAGCAGCGAGCCGGGGTAGTCCTCGCTGGTGGCGCTGACGCGCGCCACCCCCGCCAGGCGCAGCAGCAGCGCCAGCGGCAGCGGGCTCTGGTGGAACGAGGTGAACACCACCGCCTCGTCGTAACCGCGCTCGCGCACCCGCGCCAGGAGGTCGTCCACCGCGGCGGGGTCCACCGCGGCGGGGGAGAACCCGCTCCACGGCGGGTCGAACACCAGCACCTCGTCCACCCCGGGCAGCAGGCGCGCCGCACCGGCCCCGGCGGGGGAGGCCAGCACGTCCACGCTCGCGCGAGCGGCCAGCGCCCGCACCGCCGGGCCCGTCAGCAGGACGTCGCCGTCGTTGTCCAGGCGCGCGGCCAGCACCCTCACGAGGAACCCCCGCGCCCGGCGGCGGCCAGGGCCAGGCCCACCGCCTCGGCGAGGTCCGCGGCCACCAGCGGCGCCGCGGCGACCTCCTCCGGCCGGGTGACGGGCGTGGGCACCAGCACGGCCCGGGCGCCGGCCGACAGCGCCGCCTCCACGTCCGCGCCGATGTCGCCGACCACCAGGCACTCCGCGGGCAGCACGCCCAGCTCCCGGGCGGCGTCGAGCACCATGCCCGGCTCGGGCTTGCGGCGCGCGGACGGCCCGTCCGGGCCGTCGGGGCAGAACTGCACGGTGTCGAAGGGGCCCACCGCCTCGGTGAGGCGGGCGTTGACCGCCTCCACCTGCGCCGTGCTCAGCAGCCCGCGCGCCACCCCGGACTGGTTGCTGACCAGACCGGTGCGCAGCCCCGCGGAACGCACGCGCTCCAGCGCCTCGCGGGCGCCGTCCACGGGGGCCACGAGGTCCGGGTCGCCGTTGTAGGGCACGTCGTGCACGAGGGTGCCGTCGCGGTCGAACAGCACCGCGCGCACCGGCGGCGGCCAGGGCGCCGGCGGGTCGCGCCGCCAGCGCAGCTCCGCGCGCACCCGGTGCCACACCGCCGCCGGCGGGATCGCCGCGCTCGTGACGAGCATCCGGCGCACCTCCGCGGCGTCACGCGGGCCCGGTGCGATGCGCCGCCAGGAGAACTCCGCCGTCAGCCCCGCCCAGGCCAGCGCGGCGACGGCCGCGGTGCGCCGGCGGCCCACCAGCACCGCGGCCACCGCGGTCGCGGCTGCGGCGGTCGTGACCACGTGCCCCGGCAGCCTGCCCACGGTCGACTGCGCCCGCTCGCGCCAGGCCGGGCCGTGCAGCGCCCCCATGGTGGCGTCGTCGGCGTTGCCGCGCTGCTGGCGCAGGCTCGCCAGGTCGCTGGAAGGGCGCACCGGGTGCACGGCGCCGTGCTCGCCGCGGACCAGTTCCCAGCCCGCGTCCAGCACGCGCAGCGCCAGGTCGGCGTCCTCGCGGAACGCGCGCGGGAACCGCTCGTCGAAACCGGCGACCTGCTCCAGCGCGGTGCGCCGGTACGCCATGTCCGCGGTGATCCACGCCGCGTCCGCCAGGCCGGCGGTGCCGCGCTCCCAGTCGGTGGGGCGCCGGTCGGCCGGCAGCGGAACGGTGATCCGACCCTGCACCCCGGCCACTCGTCCCGGTGCCGCGGCCAGGTCGGCCACCAGCAGCAGCGACCACTCCGGAGGCAGTTCCACGTCGTCGTCGACGAACGCGACCCACTCGCTCGCGGTGCGTCGCCAGCCGGCGTTGCGCGCCGCCGCCGGGCCGCGCCCGCCGGAACGCACCAGGCGCACCGGCAGGCCGGCGCTGCGGGCGCGCTCGCACGCGACCTCGCAGGGGTCCTGCCCGGTGTCGCGGCCGCGGCGGTCGTCGACCACGACGACGAGTTCCGGAGCGGGGCCGCGCTGCGCGGCCAGCGTCGTCAGCAGGACGTCGAGGCTGGGTCGCCCCACGGTGGGGACGACGACGGAGAACCCCGGGGCAGCGGCCCTCACGCGCCGCCGGTCCCGGGCGCTCCGGTGTGCGCGGGCGCGGCGAAGGTGCTGCGGCGCACCAGGTGCGGGCCGAGGACCAGCAGGTCCACGGGGGCGGACCCGAACAGTTCCAGCGCGTCGCGGGGGTCGTCGACCATCGGGCGACCGGCGGTGTTCAGGCTGGTGTTCACCACGACGGGCAGACCGGTGCGCTCCTCGAACGCGCGCAGCAGCGCCGCGACCTTCGGGGTGCGCTCGTCGTCGATCGTCTGGATGCGCGCGGTGCCGTCCACGTGCGTGACGGCCGGGATGCGCTCGCGCCACTGCGGCGCCACCTCGTGCACGAAGAGCATGTACGGGCTGGGGAACGGCCCGTCGGAGAAGATCTCCGGCGCCCGCTCCGAGAGCACCATGGGTGCGACCGGGCGGAACTGCTCGCGGCCCTTGACGTCGTTGAGGCGCTCGAGGTTCTCCTTCCTCCCCGGGTGCGCCATGAGCGAGCGGTGCCCCAGGGCGCGCGGGCCGAACTCCGCCCGGCCGTCGAACCAGGCGACCACCCCGTCGGCGGCCAGCACGTCGGCGACCTCGCCGGCGAGGTCGCCGGGCGTGGTGAACGGCAGGCGCGCGGTGCGCAGCCACTGCGCCAGTTCCTCGTCGCTCCAGGAACGGCCCAGGGCGGCGTCGTGCATCGGCACGATCGTGTCGCCGCCGTCGGCGGCCAGCTGCAGCGCGGCCCCCAGCGCGGTGCCCGAGTCGCCCGCGGCGGGCTGCACGAACACCTCCTCGAACGGCGACTCGCGCCAGATGCGGGAGTTGGCCACGCAGTTCAGGGCGGTGCCGCCGGCCATCGCCAGCACCCGGTCGCCGGTCTTGCCGTGCAGCCAGGTGGCGACGTCCACGAGGGTGCGCTCGAGCACCTCCTGCACGCTGGCGGCCAGGTCGGCGTGGTCGGTGTCGCGGCGCGGGTCCCACTGCTCGCCGTCCAGCAGCCGCGGCGCCCAGCGCGACCAGTCCGGGGCCTGGGCGACGAAACCGCCGTCACCGGTGGCGTGCACGAACTCGGCCAGCTCGTCGGCGAAGCGGGGCTTGCCGTAGGAGGCCAGCGCCATGACCTTGTACTCGTCCGAGGAGTGCAGGAAGCCCAGGTGCGCGGTCAGCGACTCGTACAGCAGGCCCAGGGAGTGCGGCAGCCGCTGGCTGGCCAGCACCTCCAGGGACCCGCCGCGGTAGCGCCCGGCCAGCGAGGAGATCGCCTCGCCGCGCCCGTCGACCGTCAGCACGCTGCAGCCGCCCTCGCGCGCGGCCTCCGGGGAGGCCAGCGCGGCCGAGGCGGCGTGCGCGACGTGGTGGGGGACGTGGCGCACCTTCGCCGGGTCCAGCCCGGGCAGGGCGGTGGCCAGCGCCTCCGCGGCGCGCTCGGCGTAGCGGGTGCGGATCGCGTCGTCCGGGTCGCCCAGGTCCAGCTCGGAGCTCGGCAGCACCAGGGAGGGGTCGTACGAGTACCCGACGAGGTCGAGGTCCTCCGGGCGCAGGCCACCGGCCGCCAGGGCGTGCTTGATCGCCAGCTCGGGCAGCTCCCACGTCGAGTACGGCACGGGCCGCTTGCCGTGCTTGCGGCGGCTGAAGCGCTCCTCCTCCGCGGCGAAGACCACCTCGCCGTCGACCACGAGGGCCGCGGCGGGGTCGTGGAAGACGGCGTTGACGCCGAGCACGCGCATGGGGGTCGACCCTCTCTGTCGGGGCGATCGCCCACGTCCGACGGTGTGCACCGGCGCGCGGCGAGCGCGGACCGGCCGAGCCGTAGGCTGCCAGAGGCGGCGGCCCGCCGCCCACCAGGGTGCGCGGCGCGGCGCGGTGGAGTCGAACACGACCACGGGGGGGTGCGCAGTGGCTACGGCGGGTGGTCAGGCGGTGAGCGAGCGCGTCTGGACGCTGCCCAACGCGCTGAGCTTCCTGCGCCTGGTGCTGGTGCCGGTCTTCGCGGTGCTCATCACCCGCGGCCACGACGGGTGGGCGCTGCTGGTGCTGGCCGTCAGCGGGGCCAGCGACTACCTCGACGGCCACCTCGCCCGCCGCTGGGACCAGGTCACCCGACTGGGGCAGGTGCTCGACCCCTTCGCCGACCGGCTCTACATCTTCACCACGCTGCTCGGCCTGGCCTGGCGCGAGCTGGTGCCGTGGTGGCTGGTCGTCGTCCTGGTGGCCCGCGACGTGGTGCTGGTGTGCACCGTGCCGCTGCTGGCCCGGGTGGGCCACGGCGTCCTGCAGGTGCACTTCCTCGGCAAGGCGGGCACCTTCTGCCTGCTGTACGCCTTCCCGCTGCTGCTGCTGGGGGAGGTCAGCCCGCTGCTGTCCGCGGTGGCCGGCGCGGTCGGCTGGGCCTTCGCCCTGTGGGGCACGGGGCTGTACTGGTGGGCGGGCGTGCTGTACGTGCAGCAGGTGGTCGCCGTGGTGCGCGCCGAGCGCGCGGCCGGCCGGTCGTGACGCCCCCGCCCGCCACGCCCCCGCCCGCCACGCCCCCGCCCGTTCCGCCACCTCCCGCGGTGCGCCGCCCGGACGCCAGCATGAGCCTGCTCACCGAGGTGATGCACCGGCCCCTGGACCCCGGGTACGCGGCCGCCGCCGAGCGCCGCCGGGCCGCTGGGGGCACCGGTCCGGGGCGCCCCCGCGCGCTGACCGCCGTGGCCGCCCTCGCCCTCGGCGCGCTGCTGGCCGTCGCCGGCGTGCGCGCCGCGGCCGGCGCGCCGGAGGCCGACCGCGGCCGTGCCGAGCTGCTGCAGCGCGTGGAGGCGGCCACCGCCCGCGCCGACGCCCTCGCGGCCCGGGCGGTGCAGCTGCGCGAGGACAACGCGACCCTGGCCGAGCGCCTGGGCGGGGGCTCCGCCGCGGCCGCCGGCGCGGTCGCCGACGAGCTGGCCGTCGCCGCCGCCGCCGTCCCGGTGAGCGGGCCCGGCCTCGAGGTGACGCTCAGCGACGCCCCCGCGGACCCCTCGGGGGTGCAGGCGGCCGGCACCTCCGGGCGCGTGGTGGACCGCGACCTGCAGACGCTCGTCAACGGCCTGTGGCTGGCCGGGGCCGAGGCCGTCGCGGTCGACGGGGTGCGGCTGTCCTCGCTGTCGTCGATCCGCGCCGCGGGGGAGGCCGTCCTCGTGGACTACCGCCCCCTGACCCCGCCGTACCGGGTCAGCGCCGTCGGCGACCCCGCAGCGCTGCAGACGGGCCTGGCCGCCTCGGTGGCGGGCCGCTACCTGCAGGTGCTGCAGGACAACTACGGCATCGGCGTGGACGTGCGCACCGCCTCCGCCGAGGACCCGCTGGTGCTGCCGGCCGCCGGGCGGCTGCAGCTGCGGGTCGCCCGCCCGCTCACCGGGGGCGGTGCGGGCGGTGCGGGCGGCGTGGACGGCGACGGGACGGCGGGTAGCGTTCCGGCGACCGGCGCCGGTGGTGGCGCGCTGGACGAGCGGGGAGGGGCGCCGTGATCGCGGCCGTTGGCCTGCTGGTGGGGATCGTCGCCGGGGTGCTGCTGCACCCGGAGGTCCCCGTGGCCCTGCAGCCGTACCTGCCGATCGCCGTGGTCGCCGCCCTCGACGCCGTCTTCGGGGGGGTGCGCGCCGTGCTCGACGGCATCTTCGACGACCGGGTGTTCGTCGTCTCGTTCCTGTCCAACGCGGTGGTGGCCGCCCTCATCGTGTACCTGGGCGACCAGCTCGGCGTGGGCTCGCAGCTGTCCACGGGCGTCGTGGTCGTGCTGGGCGTGCGCATCTTCTCCAACGCCGCGGCGATCCGCCGGCACCTGTTCAAGGCGTGAGCGCGCCCCGGTGAGCACCGCCCCCGCCCCCCGCCCGCCCGGCGCCTCGCCGTGGCGGCGCCTGTGGCGCGCGGCGCGCCCGCGGGCCACCCGGGCGCAGCTGCTGGCCGGGGTGCTGTGCGCCGCGCTCGGCTTCGGCGTCGTGGTGCAGGTGCGCCAGACGGACGTGGCGGGCCTGGCCGACCTGCGCGAGAGCGACCTGGTGCGCATCCTCGACGACGCCGGCGAGCGGGGTGACCGGCTGGCCGAGGAGGTCCGCGAGCTGGAGCGCACCCGTTCGGAGCTGACCGCCGGCAGCGACTCCGCCGAGGCCGCGGCGCGGGCCGCCGAGCAGCGCGCGCTGGAGCACGGGCTGCTCGCCGGCACCGTGCCCGCGGTCGGCCCGGGGATCACGGCGACGATCACCGACCCCGCCGGGGAGGTGGGGGCCGCGCAGTTCGTCAGCCTGGTGCAGGAGCTGCGCGACGCCGGCGCGGAGGCGGTGCAGGTGGGGGACGTGCGCGTGGTGGCGAGCACCGCCTTCCAGTCCCCGCCCGCGGGCACCGGGGGCGGTGTCGTGGTGGACGGCACCCTGCTGACCCCGCCCTACGAGGTGCGCGTCGTGGCGGACCCGCAGACCGTCTCGACGGCGCTGGACATCCCCGGCGGCGTGCGGGAGTCGTTGCGGCAGCTGGGGGCGGAGCTGTCGGTGCGCACCTCCGAGGAGGTGCGGGTGAGCGCCTTGCACGCCGTCTCCAGCCCTCAGTACGCTCGCCCGGCGTCGCCGGGAGCCACCGCCGGCGGCGAGTGACCGGCAGCGGTCGACAGCCCGGGGCGCCCGTCCCGCCGGCCCCCCCACGACGAGGAGCGAGACGCCCCATGGCCTCCAGCGTGCCCGAGGACCTGCGCTACACCGCTGAGCACGAGTGGGTGCGGCTCGAGGAGGGCGGCACGGTCCGCGTCGGCATCACCGACCACGCGCAGGGCGCCCTGGGCGACGTGGTCTACGTGTCCCTGCCCGCTGAGGGCGAGGCCGTCACGGCCGGCGCGGCGTGCGGCGAGGTGGAGTCCACCAAGAGCGTCAGCGAGGTCGTGGCCCCCGTCAGCGGGGTCGTCGCCGCGCAGAACCCCGGGCTGGAGACGCGCCCGGACCTGGTGAACTCCGACCCCTACGGCGAGGGCTGGATGTTCACCGTCACCCTCTCCGGCGACGCGCAGCTGGACGGGCTGCTCGACGCGCAGGCCTACCGCGACCACCTGGGCTGACCCGCGCCGGCCCGCCCCGGTGGGGGCGGGGCGCCGTCCGGACGGGTGGCGTGCACGGGGAGTGTGGAGCCGGTCGCAGGCCCCGGCTAGGCTGGCGATCAGCGTCAGGAGCGGGGAGCGTCCCGCGGCGGTGTGCCGGGCGGACGGTGGTCCGCGGTGTTGCGAGAGGTGGTGCGATGTCTCCGTCGGGCACGTCCCCGGACGAGGGGACGACCCCCGGGCCGGGCGCGGACGAGCGTCCCGCCGATTCGACGATGTCCTTCGCGGGGCTCGCCGTCCCGGAGGTCCACGAGGCCGTCGAGGGCGGTCTCAGCAGCGAGGACCTGGCGGCGGTGGAGGCCCTGCCCCGCGGTTCCGCGCTGCTGGTGGTGCGCCGCGGCCCGAACGCGGGCGCGCGCTTCCTGCTGGACGCCGAGCGGACCTCGGCCGGCCGGCACCAGGCCAGCGACATCTTCCTGGACGACGTCACCGTCTCGCGGCGGCACGCGGAGTTCGTGCGCGCCCCCGACCCGGTGGCCGGGCCGGGTTTCCGGGTCCGTGACGTCGGCAGCCTGAACGGCACCTACGTCAACCGCGAGCGCATCGACGACGTGCTGCTGCGCCCCGGCGACGAGGTGCAGATCGGCAAGTACCGCATGGTCTACCACCCCAGCCCGCAGTCGGCGGCGGCCGCGGCCGGTGGGGGCGGGCGGTCGGCGTGAGCGCGGCGGCCTCGCGGGCGGCCTTCGACCCGGACGCGCCGCGCATGACGATCGGCGAGGTGATGGCGCTGCTGTCGCCGGACTTCCCCGACGTGACCATCTCCAAGATCCGCTTCCTGGAGGAGCAGGGGCTGGTGGAGCCGCGGCGCACCGCCGCGGGCTACCGCAAGTTCTCCTCCTCGGACGTGGACCGGCTGCGGTACGTGCTCTGCGCCCAGCGCGACCACTACCTGCCGCTGCGCGTCATCCGGGAGAACCTGCACGCCATCGACCGCGGGATGCAGCCCCCGGAGCAGCCCGGCGCCGCCCCGCGCGTGCCCGACGCGACGGGCGCGCCGTCCGTGGAGCGCTTCGACGGCAGCGCCGCCCGGCTGCGGCTGACCCGCGCCGAGCTGCTGCGCGAGAGCGGTGTGGACGGCGAGCTCCTGGACGCGCTCGAGGGCTTCGGCGTGCTGGGGCCGGCCCCCGGCGGGCCCTGGTACGACGGCGAGGCCCTGGAGGTGCTGCGCGCGGCCGCCACGCTGGCCGGTCACGGCATCGAGGCCCGGCACCTTCGCGTGTTCCGCTCGGCGGCCGACCGGGAGGTGGCGCTGGCCGAGCAGGTGGCCGCCCCCCTGCAGCGGCAGCGCTCCGCGGACTCGGCGGACCGTGCCGAGCAGGTGGCGCGCGAGATCGCGGCGGCGTGCCTGCGGCTGCACACCGCGCTGGTGGCCGGGGCCCTCGGCCGCATCACGGGCTGAGCGGGGCGCGCCGCGCCGGGCACCGGCCCCCGCGGCGCCGGAGGAGGGTACGGTGAACCCGTGCGTGCGCTCGATGTCATCGGCGTCCGGGTCGAGATGCCCTCCAACAACCCCATCGTGCTGCTGCGCGAGCGCGACGGGGACCGCTACCTGCCGATCTGGATCGGTGCGCCGGAGGCCAGCGCCATCGCCTTCGCCCAGCAGGGCGTGGTCCCGCCGCGCCCGCTGACCCACGACCTGCTGAAGGACGTGATCACCTCCCTGGGCCGCAGCCTGGAGGAGGTGCGCATCGTCGAGGTGCGTGACAACGTCTACTTCGCGGAGCTGGTCTTCGACGGGGGTGCGACGGTCAGCTCGCGCACCTCCGACGCGATCGCGCTGGCGCTGCGGGTCGGCTGCCCGATCGTGGGCGCCGACGAGGTGCTGGACTCCGGTGGAGTGCCGGTCCCCGACGAGGACGAGGACGAGGTGGAGAAGTTCCGCGAGTTCCTCGACCACATCACCCCGGAGGACTTCGAGTCCGGTTCGGGCCCGGATCGGTGAACGGCGCGCCGCGCGCCTCGTTGACGCTCCGCGGGTGCGACTCTACGGTCAGTTGACAGGACGCTCCCGGTCGGCACGGCACCGACGATCGGACCGGGGCGATGATGAGGAGGCCGGCGTGAGCAGAGGCGAGGCAGACGCGGGTTCGTCGCGTGGCAGGAAGCCCGTGCCCGCGCAGGGCCTGCTGTTCGCCGAGGACCTGCCGGAGCTGGACGAGGAAGTGGGCTACCGCGGCCTGACGGCGTGCAAGGCGGCCGGCATCACCTACCGCCAGCTGGACTACTGGGCCCGCACGGGTCTGGTGGAGCCGAGCGTGCGCAGCGCCTCGGGGTCGGGCTCGCAGCGGTTGTACGGCTTCCGCGACATCCTCGTGCTGAAGGTCGTCAAGCGCCTGCTGGACACCGGGGTCTCGCTGCACCAGATCCGCACCGCCGTGACCCACCTGCGCGAGCGCGGGGTGGACGACCTGGCCCAGATCACGTTGATGAGCGACGGCGCCAGCGTGTACGAGTGCACCTCCGCGGACGAGGTGATCGACCTGGTGCAGGGCGGCCAGGGGGTGTTCGGCATCGCGGTGGGCCGGGTGTGGCGCGAGGTGGAGGGCGAGCTGGCCTCGCTGCCCAGCGAGCGCCTGGCCGAGCGCACCGAGGTGGCCGCTCCGGCGGTGGTGCTCGCCGACGAGCTGAGCACCCGCCGCCGCGCCCGCGAAGCGGGCTGAGCAGCACGCACGACGTGACGGCGCCCCCGGCCCTGCGGCCGGGGGC
>NZ_JBKBCT010000198.1:0-512 GCF_050871525.1 Kineococcus auxinigenes
GTAGTCCGATTCAGCGACCTGTGTCGAGTCCGCCATCCGCAGCCGCGTCTGTGCATCCAGCAGCTCGCGCAGCGTGGCAAACAGCGGCGCCGCTTGCATGTAGCGCTGCCCGTAGCAAAGGTTGAACGCGTAGTCGAAGTCGTCCGGGTTGGCGCCCTGGTTGTGCTGCAGGATGGTCTCCAGTTTGTCCAGCGCCTTTACCGCGCGTGCTTCCGGCGTGGCTTCTGCTTCGTATTCATCCCACAGTGCGACGATGGCGTTGCGCGCCGGGGTATCCAGCATGTGCGTGAGCTGTAGCAGGTCAAGGCGCTCCTGCATGCTCTTGTTGGGATGTGCGTGTTGATGGGTGGCGGGCACATCGCCGTGGATGGCTTCGCCCAGATCGTGTACCACACACAGTTGCAATACCTTCAACAGGTCGAGTTCCTTCAGCGCGTCGGCAAACACGATGGCCATCAGACTCAAGCGCCAGCTATGTTCCGCCGTGCTTTCGGGGCGGCCTGTTGAGGTAT
>NZ_JBKBCT010000063.1:0-21759 GCF_050871525.1 Kineococcus auxinigenes
CCCGCGCCCTCGGGGCGCGGGCCGGTCGTGCCGACCCCGAGGGGCCGGGGGCTCCGCGCGGGTGCGGCCGGTCAGCCGGGCAGCGGGGTGAGCAGCTCGGCCCGCACCGACGTCACGAGCTCGCGCACCCGCTCCAAGAACCGCGCCGTCCCCGGTCGCGCCTCGTGCGCCGCGTGGGCGTCGCGGTCGGCGTACTCCTCGTAGAAGACACGGGCCAGCGGCTCGCCCTCGACGCGGTGCGGCACGTAGGTGAGCGTGCCCGCCTCCTCGGCGAGGATCTCCGGCACGGTGCGGGCGACGAGGTCGTCGAACTCGGCGGCCGACTGCTCGTCGGGCAGGTCGAAGCGGACGGCGATGGCGAACACGGGCACCTCCGGGATGTGGGGGACCGAGCATCGCGCCCGGCCGTCCCCGGCGCCAGCCGAGGCGCCCACCCGTGCCGTCAGCGGTCCCCGAGGCGGCGCAGGGCACGCCGCCGCCAGGCCTCCGTGCCCGCCACGTCGTTGAACGTGAACAGGTGCAGGCCCACCAGGTGGTGGCCGGGCGACCCGAGCTCCCCGACGAGGCCGTCGACGACCGGCCCGGGGTCGTAGCCGTGCGGGGTGAAGAACCGCCGCAGCAACCCCGGCTGCTTGCGCAGGAACCTCGCCGACTCCCCGACACCGATCCCCGCGCTGATGCGCAGCAGCTTCTCCCGGGCCACGGCGCCCGGCACACCGACCCGCACCGGCAGGTGCACGCCCATCGCGGCGACCTCGCGGGCCCACGCCACGATGGCCGCCGGGTCGAAGCAGATCTGCGTGACGACGTGGTGGGCCATCGCCGCCTTCTCGGTCAGGGAGCGCTCCAGGGTGGCGGCGTCGAGGGAGGCGTGACCCTCGGGGTACCCGGCGATGCCGATGTCGGTGAACGGGTGGTCGCTCTCGCGCAGCGCCTGCAGCAGCGAACGGGCGTCGGGGAAGTCCCCGGCGTCCTTCGCGTCGCCGCCGACGACGAACACCGAGGTGGTGCCCGCGGCGCGCAGGCGTTCCACCACCTCGTGCAGTTCCGCTGCATCGCGCAGCATCCGCGCCGACAGGTGCGGCGCCACCCGGTACCCCTCGGCGGTGAGCCGCTCGGTGAGGTCCAGCGTGGCGCTCGTGCCCTTCGACGCGGAGGCCGTCACGGTCAGCGGCACCGTGCGCGGCACGTGGGCCAGCACCGCCTCGGCCGTGCCGCGGAACGGCAGCACCTCGTACCCCGCGCTCGCCAGCGCCCCTCTCAGGGGGTGCTCCGCCCCGTCCGCCACCACGCCCCCTCGTCCCGCCCGCCGTGCCCGTGCGGTGGCCTAGCCTGCCCCATCGTGAGCACCGTTCCGCAGGCCACCTCGCCCCGGGCGAGCACGTGGGGGGTCGTCGCGGCCGGTGCCGTCGCCGGCGCGTTCGCCCGCCACGGCGCGGCGCAGTGGCTGACCACCCCGCCGCACGGCTGGCCGGTGGCCACCACTGTGGTGAACCTGCTCGGCTGCTTCGCGCTCGGCCTGCTGCTGGAGGCGCTGGCCCGGCGCGGCCCCGACACCGGCCGCCGGCGCCTGGTGCGCCTGGGCGCGGGAACGGGCCTGCTCGGCAGCTTCACCACCTACAGCACGCTGGCGGTCGAGACGGACCTGCTGGCCCGCGGCGGGTCGATCGCCCTGGCGGTGGCGTACCCGCTGACCTCCGTGGTGGCCGGGGTGGCGCTGTGCGGGCTCGGGGTGGCGCTGGCCACCCGGCTGGTGCGGCGGGCGGGGGAGGGCGCGTGACGCTGCTCGCGCTCGCCGCGGCCGCCGCCGCCGGTGCGCTGGCCCGCCACGGCGTCGACGGTGCGCTCAAGCGACGCTGGCCGCAGCAGCCCACCCGCGCGCTCCTCGTCGTCAACGCCACCGGCAGCCTGCTGCTGGGGCTGCTCACCGGCCTCGTCCTCGCCCACGGCGCCCCCGGTTCCCTGAGCACCGTGCTCGGCACCGGGTTCTGCGGCAGCTACACCACCTTCAGCACGGCCTGCTTCGAGACGCTCGGCCTGCTGCGGCAGGGGCGCACCGCGGCCGCCGGTGCGCACGCCGGTGCCACGCTCGTGGCGAGCACGGCCGCCGCGGCCGTCGGGCTCGCCCTCGGCCTGTCCTGAACCGCGGCTCGCGCCCCGGGCGGCGGGCGAGTCAGGAACCGTCGGTGAACCACTCCCGCGCGGGGTGGGAGACCTCGGGCACCCGGCGCTCGCCGTCCTCCGGCGCGGCCCAGCGCGCGCCGTTGGCCAGGACCTGCTGGATCTGCGGGTGGTGGTAGACGGGGTACTCCTGATCGCCCGGGCTGAAGTAGAAGATGCGCCCGCGTCCGCGGGTGAACGTCACACCCGAACGGAACACCTCCCCGCCGGCGAAGGAGCTGATGAACAGCAGGTCGTCGGGGTCGGGGATGTCGAACAGCTCCCCGTACATCTCCTGCCGCTCGATGACGATGGGGCTGGGGACGTCGCGGGCGATGGGGTGCGAGGGTTTGACGTTCCAGACGAGCTCGCGCTCGCCCTCGTTGCGCCAGGCCAGCGAGCACGTCGTCCCCAGCAACCGGGTGAAGATCTTCGAGAAGTGCCCGGAGTGCAGGACCAGCAGCCCCATGCCGCCCAGGACGTGCTGCCGGACCCGTTCGACGACGTCGTCGGCGACCTGCTCGTGGGCGACGTGCCCCCACCACAGCAGCACGTCGGTGCGCTCGAGGACGTCGGCGCCCAGCCCGTGCTCGGGGTCGGCGAGGGTCGCGGTGGACACCTGCGCGTCCGGCAGCAGGCGCCGCAGCCCCGCCGCGATCGCGCCGTGGATGCCGTCGGGGTAGTACTCGCCGATGTCCGGCGGGTTGCGGTTCGCCTCGTGGACGCCCTCGTTCCACACGAGCACGCGCAGCGCCCGCTCCGTGCCGCTCACAGCGCCTCCACCTGTTCCACGTCCTCCACCCGGCCGGACCGCGCCGAGCGCGCCGCCGCTTCCATCAGGGCGATGCTGCCCAGGTTCGCCCGGCCCGTCACGTCCGGCGCCGGCCCGCCCTGCACGGCGCGGTGGAACTGCCGCAGGCCCGCCGATCGACCCCACAGGTCCATCGCCGGCAGGTCGACCTCCTGCGCTTCACCGCCGCCCCGGCTGAGGGTCACGACGTCGCCCACCGTGCCCTGCCCGGACCGGCCGGTGAAGGTGATGCGCCCGTGCTCGCCCTCCAGGGCCCACTCGCCGTCCCACGCGGTCTGCGGGCCGCGGCTGACCCAGCTGCCGCGGTAGCTGGCGACCAGCCCGCCGGCCATCTCGATCGTCAAGACCGCCGAGGCCTCCTCGGCGTACTTGCTCCAGGAGGGGTCGGTGACCTTCGCGTACACGCGCACCGCCTCGCGGCCGGTGACCATCCGCAGCAGGTCGAAGTGGTGGATCGCCATGTCGTAGATCAGCGGGTGCGGGAAGGCGTAGTGCCGGTAGGTCTCGACCGGGGCGTCGTGGTCCCAGCGGCGGAAGTCGACGTGCACGACCGAGAGGTCGCCGATCGCGCCGTCCGCCACGAGGTCCCGCACCGCGCGCGGAGCCGGGTAGAACCGGTAGTTCTGGCTCACCTGCAGCACGAGCCCGAGCTCCTCGGCGCGCTGCACGGCGGTGCGTGCCTCGGCGAACGTGCCGGCGAAGGGTTTCTCGACCAGGACGTGCAGCCCCGCCTCGAGCGCCTCCAGCGCGACGGGCACGTGGAGGTCCATCGGAGCGGTCACCAGGACGCCCTCGGCCTCCACCGCCCCGACGGCGTCGGCCAGCGACGTGAAGCAGACCTCGTCGGGCAGGCCCAGCGCCCGCTGGGCCTCGCGCAGGGTGGGCTCGTGCGCGTCGACGACGCCGACGCGCTCCACCTCGCCCACCGGCGGGATCGCGTTGCGCTCCCAGTCCGTGCCCCAGCCGCCCAGGCCCACGTGCAGCAGGCGGGTGCGGGGAACGGTCGTCGTGTCGGCTGTCGTGTCGGCGTCGACCACGGTCGCGAAGCTACACCAGCGCCCCGGTCCCCGCGACGGGCGACCGCGGCGCGGGGGAGCGCCCGCGGGTCAGCCGCGGGTCAGGTCCTCCTCCACCGCGCGGGCGCACTCGCGCAGCTGCGGCAGCACGTCCCGGCGCAGCTGCGCGGTGGTGAACCGGCTCGCCGGCACCGACACGTTCACGGCGGCCACCACGTCGCCGTCCCGGTGCAGCGGCACCGCGACCGAGCGCACCCCGTCCTCCAGCTCCTGGTCCACCAGCGCGAAACCCTGCCGGCGGACCCGCGCCAGCTCCGCCAGGACCGGCCCGGCCCCGCGCAGGGTGCGCTCGGTCAGCGCCCTCGGGTCCGCCTCCTCCAGGCGCGCGGCGGCCTGCGCGGGGTCCAGGGCCGCCAGCAGCACCCGGCCCATCGAGGTGGCGTGCGCGGGGAAGCGGGTGCCCACCGTGATGGCGGTGGACATGATGCGCCGCGTCGCCACCCGGGCCACGTACACGATGTCGCCGCCGTCGAGGACCGACACCGAGCAGGACTCCTGCAGCTGCGCCGACAACCGCTCCAGGTGCGGCTGCGCCACCTCCGGCAGCGACAGGCTGGACAGGTAGCTGTAGCCCAGGTCCAGGACCCGCGGGGTCAGCCGGAACGTGCCGCCGTCGGTGCTGACGTAGCCCAGGTCCAGCAGGGTCAGCAGGAACCGGCGCGCCGCCGCGCGGGTGGTGCCGGTGCGGCGCGCCACGTCCGCCAGGCTCAGCTCGGGGTGCTCGGCGTCGAAGCAGCGGATCACCGCCAGGCCGCGCGCGAACGCCTGCACGCGCTCGCTGCGCGGTTCCGGGCCGGTGTCCTCGGCCGGCCCTGACGCGTTCAGAGCTCCTCCAGGCGCCGCAGCGGCACCGGCAGCCGCTCGCGCAGCTCCTCGACCGTGGTGCCCCACGTCTCGCGCACCACGACACCGTCCGGGCCCACGTCGAAGACCCCCAGGTCGGTGAACACCCGCCGCACGCACGCCAGCCCCGTCAGCGGGTACGTGCACTCCGGCACCAGCTTGGCCGCCCCCTCGCGGGTGAACAGGGTCATCATCACGAACACCTGCTTGGCGCCGGTGGCCAGGTCCATCGCACCGCCCACGGCGGGGATCGCCCCGGGGGCGCCGGTGTGCCAGTTGGCCAGGTCACCGCGCGCGGAGACCTGGAACGCTCCCAGCACGCACACGTCCAGGTGACCACCGCGCATCATGGCGAAGGAGTCGGCGTGGTGGAAGTACGCCGCCCCCGGCAGTTCAGTGACGGGGATCTTCCCCGCGTTGACGAGCTCGGGGTCCACCTGCTCGCCCACCGCGGCCGGGCCCATGCCCAGCATGCCGTTCTCGGTGTGCAGGGTCACGCCCTGCTCGGCGGTGAGGTGGTCGGCGACCAGCGTGGGCTGCCCGATGCCCAGGTTCACGTACGAACCGCGGGGGACGTCGCGCGCCACGACCGCGGCCAGGTCGTCGCGGCCCAGGGGAGGGGAGTCCGGGTGCTCGATCGTCCGGGACGGCCGGCCCGCGGGGGTTCCGGTGCTGCTCACGCGCGCCCCTCCTCGGTGCTGCCGGGGACCACGGGTTCCCCGGTGACGACGACCCGGTCCACGAAGATGCCGGGCGTCACCACCGTCTCGGGGTCGATCGCACCGGTCGGGACCAGTTGGCTCACCTGCACGACCGTCGTGGTGGCGGCCGTGGCCATGACCGGGCCGAAGTTCCGGGCGGTCTTGCGGTACACCAGGTTCCCCGCGCCGTCCGCGCGGTGGGCGGCGATCAGCGCCACGTCCCCGCGGATGGGGAACTCCAGGACGAACTCGCGGCCGTCGATGGTGCGGTGCTCCTTGCCCTCGGCCAGCAGCGTGCCGGCACCGGTGGGGGTGTAGAAGGCGCCGATGCCGGCGCCGGCGGCGCGCAACCGCTCGGCGAGGTTGCCCTGCGGGACGACCTCCAGCTCCACCCTCCCCGCCCGGTACAGCTCGTCGAAGACGAACGAGTCGCTCTGCCGGGGGAAGGAGCAGACCACCTTGCGCACCTGGCCGGCCGCCAGCAGCGCGGCCAGACCGGTGGTTCCGTTGCCGGCGTTGTTGTTCACGACCGTGAGGTCCTTCGCGCCGCGGCGCAGCAGGGCCTCGATGAGCACGTACGGCATCCCGGCGGTGCCGAAACCCCCGATGAGGACGGTGGAGCCGTCCCGCACGTCCGCGACGGCCTCGTCGGGCGAGGCGCACACCCGCATCACGGCGCGGTCCTGGAGGTGCGCGCGGCGGTGTCGAGGTTCTCCAGCACGACCGCCAGGCCCTGACCGACGCCGATGCAGATCGCCGCCACCCCCCAGCGCTCCCCGGTGGCGCGCAGCACCGCGGCGAGGGTGCCCAGCACCCGGCCGCCGGAGGCGCCCAGCGGGTGGCCCAGGGCGATGGCACCGCCCCACCGGTTGACGATCCCCGGGTCGACGCCCCAGGCGTCGATGCACGCCAGGGACTGCACCGCGAACGCCTCGTTGAGCTCCACGGCGCCCACGTCGGACCAGCCGATGCCCGCGCGGCGCAGCGCGCGCTCGGCGGCCCCCACGGGGGCGTACCCGAACATCTGCGGCTCCAGCGCCGCCGCGCCGCGCCCGGCGATGCGCGCCAGCGGCTCGCGGCCGACGGCGCCGGCGGCGTCCTCGGCGGCGATGAGCAGCGCGGAGGCGCCGTCGGTCAGCGGGGAGGCGTTGCCGGCGGTGATCGTCCCGTCGGGGCGGAACGCCGGGGTCAGCCCCGCCAGCTTCTGCACCGACGTCGTGGGGCGGATGCCCTCGTCGCGCGTCAGGTCGGTGCCGGGGACCGGCGCCACCCAGGCGTCGTAGTGCCCGGCGTCCCAGGCGGCCGCCGCGCGGTGGTGCGAACCGGCGGCGAACTCGTCCTGGCGCTCGCGGCCGATGCCGAACCGCTCGACGAGCTGCTCGTTGGACTCGCCCAGCGAGGCGGTCCACTCCTGGGGCATGCGCGGGTTCACCAGCCGCCACCCCAGGGTCGTCGACACGGCGGTGACGTCACCGGCCGGGAACGGCCCGTCGGGCTTGGGCAGGACCCAGGGGGCGCGGCTCATGGACTCCACGCCGCCGGCGACGACGACGCGCGCGTCCCCGGTCTCGACCTGGCGGGAGGCGATCATCGCGGCGTCCAGGCTGGAACCGCACAGGCGGTTGACCGTGGTGCCGGGCACGGTGACGGGGAACCCGGCCAGCAGCGGCGCCATGCGCCCGACGTTGCGGTTGTCCTCCCCGGCGCCGTTGGCGTTGCCGAGCACGACGTCGTCGACCGCGGCGGGGTCCAGGCCGGGGGAGCGGCGCAGCAGCTCGCTCAGCGTGCCGGCCGCGAGGTCGTCGGGGCGCACGCCGGACAGCGCCCCGCGGAACCTGCCGAAGGGGGTGCGGACGGCGTCGTAGAGGTGCGCGGCGGGCATCGGTCCTCCGTGTTCGCTGTGCGAACGCTTGTGCGTCCTGCGTACAGCAAGCGTACTCGTGTCCAGACTCCTGCAGAACCGCTCGCAGAACTCGGCGGTGCGGTCGGTGCGTTCAGGAGTCCTCGGCGAGGACCTCGCGGTAGACGCGGAACGCGGTGTTGGCGTCGGGCACGCCGCAGTAGATCGCCGACTGCAGCAGCACCTCGACGATCTCCTGCTGCGTCAACCCGTTGCGCACGGCGGCGCGCAGGTGCATCGCCAGTTCCTCGTGGTGCCCGCGGGCGATGAGCGCGGTCAGGGTGACCATCGAGCGCTCCCGCCGGGACAGGCCCTCACGGGTCCAGATCCCGCCCCACGCGTACCGGGTGATCATCTCCTGGAAGTCGCGGGTCACGTCGTCCACGCCCGCGGTGGCGCGGTCCACGTGCGCGGCGCCCAGCACCTCCCGGCGCACCCGCATCCCCGCCGCGTACTGCTCACCCAGCGTGCGCCGCTGCGCCGCCGGCGCACCGAGCACGTGGTGGCGCAGCAGGTCCGCCACCGCACCGGGGTCCTCGGCCGGCAGCTGGTGCGCCGACCCGGCGACCACGGTGGCCAGCGCCCCGGGGGCGCGCCCGATCCCCAGGGTGTCCGCCACGGGCACGACGACGTCCAGCTCACCGGCCACCGCCAGCACCGGCACCCGCAGCTGCGCCAGCCGGTCGGTGACGTCGAACTCCGCCAGCACCTCGCACGCGGCCGCGTAGGAACCCGCGTCGGTGGCCGCCAGGTCGTCCAGCAGGGCGCGCACCACCCCGGGGTGCTCGGCGGCGAACCGGGGCGAGAACCACCGCGCCGCGGAGGCCTGCACGAGCGGGGCGGTACCGCCCCCGCGCACCGCGGCGGCGCGCTCGCGCCAGCCGGCCGGCGTGCCGATGCGCGCCGCGCTGCAGAACACGCCCACGGCCGTCACGGCACCGGGGGAGTCCAGCGCCAGCTGCAGCCCGAGCGCCCCGCCGAGGGAGTCCCCGGCGTAGGCGAACGGCTCCCCGGCCCGGCCCCGTTCCTCCTGAACCGCGGCGCCGAACGCGGCGACGTCCGCGGCCAGGCCCGCCGCGGTCAGCTCCGTGGCGGGCGCCGCGCCCCGGTGTCCGGGCAGGTCCCAGCCGGCCACCACCGCCACCCCGGACAGCCGCCGCGCCACCTCTCCCCACAGCACCCGGCTCGTGGTGCCCAGGGACGGACCGACGACCAGCAGCGGCAGGTCCTGCGACGAGGTGCTCCCGTCGTCGAGGCGGGCGGTGTCGAGCAGGCTCACGGTTCCTCCGGTGGGGGTGCGGGCGGGGCGGGTTCGGCTTCAGCCGCGCGCACGGCGCACGACGGCGTCGACGACCAGGCCGGCGGTGCCCAGGTAGCCGCGCGGATCGGTCAGGCGCGCCAGCAGCTCGTCGAGGTGCTGGGGCGGTGCGGTGGTGCGCTCGCGCAGCAGCGCGTGCAACCCGGCCACGTCCGCGCTCGCCGCGACCGCTTCCCGGGCGCCGTCCGCACCCAGCGGCCCGCCGGTGGCCGGCAGCTGCGCCAGGGCCGGCACGAGGCGCTCGGCGAGGGCCCCCGGCAGCGCCGAGCGCAGGGTGTGCTCCAGCGCCGCGGTGTCGACCTCCAGCCCGGTCAGGAGCTCGGTGCCCTGGCGGGTCGCGGCCAGCGCGCTGCGCGCCAGGGCCGCCAGGGGCGCCCACTCGCTGTGCCACGCCCCCGCGGGCCGTTCGTCGCCGGCCGCGGCGGCCGCGGCGTGCAGCTGCGCCGCCAGGGCGGGGGCGGTGTCCGCGGTGCGGCGCAGCAGCACCGACAGCGCCGGGTTGCGCTTCTGCGGCATCGTCGAGGACGTCCCGCGGCCGGGTGCGGCCGGTTCGCGCAGTTCCCCCACCTCGCTGCGCGAGGCCGTCAGCACGTCGGCGGCCACGTGCCCCAGGGCGTCGGTGACCGTGGTGAACGCGTCGCCCAGGACCGTCACGGGCCGCCGCGCGGTGTGCCACGGGGGCCGGTGCGCCAGGCCGAGGCGCCGCGCGGCGTCGGCCGCCACCGCGTCCGCCGCCGCGGCGGGATCGGCCGCGCCCGCGTCGGCCAGCTGCTCGACCAGGGAGGCCAGCGTGCCCACCGCGCCGCCGAACTGCGCGGGCGCCGGCGGCAGCGTCACCAGCGCGTCGCGCGCGTCCAGCAGCGAGGTCAGCCAGGACGCGACGCGCACCCCGAACGTGGTCGGCAGCGCGTGCTGGGTCAGGGTCCGCGCCACCGCCGGGGTGTCGCGGTGCCGCTCGGCCAGTTCCGCCAGGGCCTCGACCTGCGCGTCCAGCTCCACGCGCAGCGCTCTGACGACCTCGCGGGCGCACAGCTGCAGCGCGGTGTCGACGACGTCCTGGCTGGTCAGTCCTCGGTGCACCGCGGCGGCCGCTCCCGGGCCCGCCGCCGCGCCCGCGTGCCGGCGCAGTTCGGCGACCAGGGCGATGACGGGGTTGCCGCCGCCCTCCGCGGCCTCCGCGAGCTCGGCCAGCGCCGCCCCGGTGAACCGCTCCGCCGCCCCGGCCAGCGCCGAGGCCCCGGCCGGGCTCAACCCCGCCGCGGCCAGGGCGTCCAGCCACGAGGTCTCCACCCGCACCATCGCCGCGGCGAACGCCTCGTCGGTGAACGCGTCGCCCGCGCGGTGCAGGCCCGGCCAGAACAGCGACGCCGTCACCGGGCGCCGTGCTCGAGGGAGTGCTCGAGGAACACGGTCTCGCCCTCGCCCTGCAGGTGGACGTCGAAGCGCAGCGAGCCGTCCGGCTCGCGCACGCACACCAGCGTGCGCGCGCGCTCCGGTCCCAGCGAGGCCAGCAGCGCGTCGTCCGCCAGCACGCCGTCCGGTGCAGGCAGGTACGCGCGCGTCAGCAGCCGGTGCATCAGGCCGCGGGCGAACACCGCCACCGCGAAGAACGGCGCGCCGCCGTCGGCGCGGGCGGGCTCCCGGGTCCAGAAGCGGTACCCCCCGGCGCGATCGGTGCCGCATCGGCCGAAACCCGTGAAGGCCGCGCCGTCGCGGTCGAACGTGCCCGCCGCCGCGGGCACCGAACCGTCCGGGTTCGCCTGCCACACCTCCAGGACGGCGTCCGGCACCGGCATGCCCAGGCCGTCGAACACGGTGCCGTGCAGGCGGACCGACCCGACCGAGGCCGGCGGGACGAGTTCACTGTCACCGTCGAACGGCAGGGCGAACCCGTAGAAGGGCCCGACGGTCTGACCGGGGGTGGGACACAGGGCCGGGGTCGCCATCAGTGCTCCTCGCCGGGTTCGGGTTCGGGCTCCAGCCAGGTTCGGTGCGAGCCGGTCAGCACGATGTCCCAGCGGTACCCGGTGCACCACTCGTGCTGGGTGACCGAGTGGTCGTAGCGGGCCACCAGGAGTTCCCGGTCCACCGGGTCGGTGATGGACTGGTAGATCGGGTCCAGGTCGAACAGCGGATCGCCCGGGAAGTACATCTGGGTGACCAGCCGCTGGGTGAACTCCGTGCCGAACAGCGAGAAGTGGATGTGCGCCGGCCGCCAGGCGTTGCGGTGGTTCTTCCACGGGTACGGTCCCGGCTTGATCGTGGTGAAGCGGTACGTGCCGTCGTCGTCGGTCAGGCAGCGGCCGACGCCCAGGAAGTTCGGGTCCAGCGGTGCGGGGTGCTGGTCCCGCTTGTGCACGTACCGCCCGGCGGCGTTGGCCTGCCACACCTCCACCAGCTGCCGGCGCACCGGGCGGCCCTCGCCGTCCACGACGCGGCCGGTGACGACCATCCGCTCGCCCACGGGGTCACCGGGGAAACCGAGCGTCAGGTCGGCCTCCAGCGGGTCGATGTCGCGCTCGCCGAAGACGGGCGAGAACAGCTCCACGTCCTCGGGGTCGGCGTGCACCGCCTCCTTGGTGGGGTGGCGCAGCACCGAGCTGCGGTACGGCGCGAAGTCGCGGCGGGTGGCCGGCACGCGCTCGCCGCGGGCGCGGGCCGCGGCGTCGGCGGCGTGCTGCTCGGCGATCTCGGCGCTGATCTGCTCCTGCGTGAAGACCGCCGCGTCGGAGGACGCGATCCGCTCCCCGGCCGCCACGACCTCGGCGGGCACCCGGCCCGCCTCGCGGCTGGTGTCGACGCTCATGCTGGTTCCCTCCCGGGCCGCCGCGGTGCGGCCCCGGGCGAGTGCACCACCGCCCACCGCCCCGGACACCCTCGCCTTCCGTCTGGTGGAAGAACACGGGCGCGTCCGCCTCACCCGCCGCGGGGCAGGCACCGCTCGATGCCCGCGGCCGTGACCCGCAGCGCCGCCAGCAGCGACTGCTGCACCGGCGAGCCCACCTCGAACGGCGCCAGCACCACGCCCAGCGCCGCCACGACGCCCGTACCCGCCTCGCGCACCGGCACCGCCAGCGACGCCGCGCCCGGGGTCATCTCCTGGTCGGTCACCGCCCAGCCCTGCTCGCGCACCCGCGCCAGCTGGGCGGTGAGCACCTCCGAGTCGGTCACGGTCCAGCGGGTCGGCGCCACCAGGTCCACGCAGCAGTGCTGGACCACGTCCGCCGGGGCGTGCGCCAGCAGCACCTTGCCCACGCCGGTGGTGTGCAGGGGCAGCCGGCTGCCCACGTCGCTGACGATCGGCACCGACCAGCGACCCGAGACCCGGTCCACGTACAGCGCGCGGGCGCCGTCCAGCACGGCCAGGTGCACGGTCGCCTTCGTCGCGGCGTGCAGGTCGTGCAGGAACGGCGCGGCCACCACCCGCAGCTCGCTCTGCACCGGCGCCAGCAGCCCCAGCTCCCACAGCCGTCGCCCCACGACGTAGGTGTCGTCCCGCCGCCGCTCCAGCGCGCCCCACGCCGTCAGCTCGGCGGCGATGCGGTGCGTCGTCGTCAGGGCCAGCCCGGAGCGCTCGGCCAGGCCCGTGAGCGTCAGGCGGCGGTGGGTGCCGTCGAAGGCCCCCAGGACCGCCAGCAGCTTGCCCGCCGCCGTCGGGGCGGTGCGCTCGCGGGACGTCGTCGTGCTCACCCCCCGAGTGTGCCTGCCCCGCGGTTTCCGCCGTGCGGAAGGGGCGCGTGCCCGCGGCGCCGGACGCCGCCTACGGTGCGCGCGTGAACCCGCAACGGAGCCAGGTCGCCATCGTCGGTGCCGGACCCGCCGGACTCCTCCTCGCGCACCTGCTGGCCGCGCGGGGCGTGGAGTCGGTGGTCCTGGAGGCCCGCAGCGAGGAGTACGTCGCGGCGCGGGTGCGCGCCGGCGTCCTGGAGCACTCCACCGTCCAGCTGCTCACCGACGCAGGGCTGGGGAACCGCCTGCGCGAGCAGGGCGACGAGCACCGCGGCATCCACCTGCAGTGGCCGCACGAGCGCCACCACCTGGACTTCGTGGACCTCACCGGGCGCAGCGTCTGGGTGTACGGGCAGACCGAGGTGCAGAAGGACCTCGTGGACGCCGCCGCGGCCCGCGGGCAGGACGTGCGCTACGAGGTGAGCGACGTCGCGCTGCACGAGCTGACCGGCGACCGCCCGCACGTGACGTTCACCGCGGCCGACGGCACCGCGCACCGCCTGGACGTCGACGCCGTCGTGGGCTGCGACGGTTCCTTCGGCCCCAGCCGCGCCGCCGTCCCCGAGGGCGTGCGCCGCTCGTGGGAGCGCACGTACCCGTACTCCTGGCTGGGGATCCTCGCCGACGTCGCACCCTCCACGGACGAGCTGATCTACGCCTGGCACCCCGACGGCTTCGCCATGCACTCCATGCGCTCGCCCACCGTCAGCCGGCTGTACCTGCAGGTGCCCAACGGCACCGACGTCGCACAGTGGTCCAACGACCGGATCTGGGACGCGCTGGCCGCGCGCCTGGGCCACGGCCAGGACGGGTGGGAGCTCACGCCGGGACCGATCACCGGCAAGAGCGTGCTGCCGATGCGCAGCTACGTGCAGACGCCCATGCGCCACGGCCGGCTGTTCCTGGCCGGCGACGCCGCGCACACCGTGCCGCCCACCGGCGCCAAGGGGCTGAACCTCGCCGTCGCCGACGTCGCGCTGCTGGCACCGGCCCTGGCGGCGCTGGTGCGGGAACGCGACCCCGCGCTCGCGGACGCCTACTCCGACGCCGCCCTGCGGCGGGTGTGGCGCTGCACCCACTTCTCCTGGTGGATGACGACGATGCTGCACACCTCCGGCGACCCCTTCGACGAGCAGCTGCAGCTGGCGCAGCTGCGCTGGGTCGCCACCAGCGAGGCGGGCGCCACCGGGCTGGCGGAGAACTACGCCGGGCTGCCCATCGGGTTCTGACGACGAGCCGCGCCGGCACCGGCCGGGCACCCGCACGGCGGGGCAGGAGCGCGCCGCTGGGTAGGGTCGGGCCGTGGTGGAGGAGCCGGCGGACCTGGGCGAGCAGCCGGACGAGCAGCCGTTCGTCGCCGTCCGCGACGCCTGCAAGGCGTACGACGACGGCCCCCGCCCCGTCACGGCGCTGCACCACGTGGACCTGCACGTGCCGCGCGGGCGCTTCGTCAGCGTCATCGGGCCCTCCGGCTGCGGCAAGTCCACCCTGCTGCGCCTGGTGGCCGGCCTCGAGGAGCCCGACTCCGGCGAGGTCCGCATCTGCGGGCAGACGCCCGCGCGCGCCACCGAGCGCAAGATGGTCGGCTTCGTGCCGCAGACGCCCGCGCTGCTGCCCTGGCTGGACGTGCTGGGCAACGTGCGGGTGCTGGAGAAGGTGAACCGCGCCGCCGCACGCCGCCGCCCGGCCACCGCGCCGCCGTCCTCGCCCGAGCGGTGCGACCTGGCCGGCGACCCCGTCGAGCTGCTGCGCCGCCTCGGCCTGGGCGAGGTGCTGCACGCCCGCCCCGGCCAGCTCTCCGGCGGCATGCGCCAGCGCACCGCGATCGCGCGGGCCTTCGCCCTGCAGCCGCAGGTGCTGCTCATGGACGAGCCCTTCAGCGCCCTGGACGAGTTCACCCGCGAGGCCGCGCAGCTGCAGCTGCTGGACGTGTGGCAGGAGCTGCGCACCACGGTGGTGTTCGTCACCCACTCCATCACCGAGGCGGTCCTGCTGTCCGACACCGTGATCGTCATGGCCGCCGGCCCGGGGCGCGTGGCCGGCACCGTCGAGGTGTCGCTGCCGCGCCCGCGGCACTCCGGGCTGCTGGACTCCTCCGTCCTGCACGAGCACGAGCACCGGGTGCGCGAACTGCTCTCCAGCGCCTGGCACGCCGGCGCCGCGAGCGGCCGGTGAGCCCCCGAGCCCCGCGGGCCCGGGCGGTCGCGGTGCACCCGCGGGTGTGGGCGCCGACCGTCGTGGCGCTGCTGGTCGCCGGTGCCGTCTGGGAGCACGTCGCCCGCGACAACCCCTACGTCCTGCCCGCCCTGCGCGCGGTCGGCGGGCAACTGGTCGGCGAGCCGCTCTTCTACCTGCGCAACGCCTGGACCACCCTGTCCGAGGCACTGCTCGGGCTGGCGATCGCGGCGCTCGCGGCGTTCGCGGTGGCCGTGGCCGTCTCGGAGTCCGCGCTGCTGCGCCGCGCCGTGATGCCCCTGGCGGTGGTCCTCAACGTCACCCCGGTCGTGGCGATCGCCCCCGCCCTGACCGTCGCCTTCGGCTTCGGCGTGCTGCCGAAGGTCCTCGTGGCGGCCCTGACCACGTTCTTCCCGCTGCTGATGAACACCGCCACGGGCCTGCGCTCGGTGCCCCGGGAGGTGCTGCAGGTGTTCCGCACCGTGCACGCCTCCCGCTGGGACGTGCTGGTGCGCCTGCGGTTCCCCAGCGCGCTGCCGTACGTCTTCGCCGCGCTGCGGGTCGCCTTCCCGCTCTCGCTGGTCGGGGCGATCGTCGCGGAGTTCACCGCACCGGGGGCCTCGGCCGGGCTGGGGACCGTCATCAGCGTCGCGTCCGCGAACTCCCAGCTGGACCGGGTGTTCGCCTCGATCGCCTGCCTGGCCCTGATGGGGGTGCTGCTGCTGGCGGTCGTCACCGCCGTGGAGCGGCGGGTGCTGTCCTGGCACGCCTCCCAGGGGCGCTGAGGAATCCCCGCGGCCCCGCGCCGCTTGAGACGACGGAACCGCGCGAACCCCGGAGGACCACGTGAGAACCCGCACGACCCCCGCCCGGCGCCTGCCGGCGCTCGCCGCCGCCGCGGCCGCCCTGCTGCTGGCCGGCTGCTCCGGGGGCGGCGGCGCGGGAGGCGGTGACGGGCCGGCCCCGTCGGTGAGCCGCGGATCGGCCGTGTCCGCGCAGCGCTGCGCGCAGAACGAGGCCGCGGGAACGATCACCTACGTCACCGGGTACCGGTTCCAGTCCTCGGTGAGCATCCTGGACCCGGTCGCCGCCGAGGCGCTGGGCTACTTCGACGCCCTCTGCCTGGACGTGGAGATCCAGCCCGGCAGCGGTGAGACGGCGCAGAACGCCCAGCTCGTCGCCGCCGGGACCGCCCAGCTGTCCTCCATCGCCGGGGCCTCCGACGTGCTCGTCAACGTCGCCAACGGCGTCGACGTCACCGCCGTCGCCCTGTTCGGGCACGTTCCGGTGGCCACCCTCCTGACCGGCCCGGAGGTCACCGACCTGCGCCGGCTGGAGGGCACGACGCTCGGCCACAAGGGCGCCCTGCCGGTGACGATCGAGGCGATGCTGCGCAGCGCCGGCGTCGACCTCGCCACCGTGGAGCAGGTGCAGGTCGGGTACGACCCGACCGTCCTGGTGCGCGGGCAGGTGCAGTCCCTGACCGGGTACAAGTCCAACGAGCCGCTGACGCTGCGCGAGCTGGGCGAGGAGGTCACCGAGTGGAACCCCGAGGACCACGGCATCCCCGGCTCCATCGCCACCACCATCGTGAACCCGGGTTTCCTGGCCGAGCACCCCACCGCCGTGCAGGACTTCCTGCGCGCCCAGCTGCGCGCCTACGCGCACTGCGAGCAGCACGCCGCCGAGTGCGTCGGGTACGCCGCCGAGCTGTCCCAGGCCGGCTACGACATCGAGCACGAGCAGCGGGTGTGGGAGACCGAGACCGCTCTGGTGGGCTCCTCGCAGCCGGCCGGGCAGCCCCTCGGCGCGATCGACGCCGCCACCGTGCGCGCCGAGGCGGAGTTCCTCCTCGGCATGGGGCAGATCGACGCGGTGCCCGACGTCGACGCCCTGGTCGCCGAGGACGTCGTGGCGGGCCTGTACGAGGACGGCGAGCTCGTCTGGCCGGCGCCCTGAGCGCACCGGTCGCGGTGGGACGCGCGGGCGGGGGCGGGGTCCACCCGACGCCGTAGCATGGCGGGGCCATGTCGAGCTCCTCCAGCCGGCCCGGGCGCCCCGACCGCGGGCGCCGCCGCCCCTCCCGTTCCCCGCGCAGCGGCCCCCGCCCGGGCTCGCGCGGGGGCTCCCCGCGCCAGCTGCCCGACGACCCGCGCGCCGCCGAGCTGGCCGCTCGCCTGGCCGCCGTCTCGCTGCGCGACGAGGACCGGCTGCGCCGCCGCCTGGCCGTGCTGGCCCGCGCCGGCGACGCCGAGGCGCTGCACCGCGGCCTGGAGGACGTGGCCGCGCAGACCGCGGCGGCCGAGGAGCGCGCCCGGCGCCGCGCCGCGGCCGTGCCCGCCCTGCGCTACCCGCCGGAGCTGCCGGTCAGCCAGGAGAAGGACCGCATCGCCGACGTGCTGCGCGAGCACCAGGTCGTCGTGGTGGCCGGGGAGACCGGTTCGGGCAAGACGACGCAGCTGCCGAAGATCTGCCTGGAGATCGGCCGCGGGGTGCGCGGGCGCATCGGGCACACCCAGCCGCGCCGGATCGCCGCGCGCGCGGTGGCCGAGCGCGTCGCCGAGGAGCTGGGCGGCGACGTCGGCGGCCTGGTCGGCTACGCCGTCCGCTTCACCGACACCGTCGGCGAGGACAGCCTGGTCAAGGTCATGACCGACGGCATCCTGCTCGCGGAGATCCAGCGCGACCCCGACCTGCTGCAGTACGACACCCTCGTCATCGACGAGGCCCACGAGCGCAGCCTCACCATCGACTTCCTGCTGGGCTACCTGGCGCAGCTGCTGCCGCGCCGTCCCGAGCTCAAGCTCGTCATCACCTCCGCGACCATCGAGACCAGCCGGTTCTCGCAGCACTTCGGCGGCGCGCCCGTGCTGGAGGTCTCCGGGCGCACCTACCCCGTGGAGGTCCGCTACCGCCCGCTGGCGGCCGACGAGCTGGCGGAGGAACTGGCGGGGGAGCTCGACGACGACACCGGCGAGGCGCTGGACGTCGACGAGCCGGCGCTGCGCGAGGACGACCGCGACCAGACCGAGGCGATCATCGACGCGGTGCGCGAACTGGCCGCCGAGGGCCCCGGCGACGTCCTGGTCTTCCTGCCCGGCGAGCGCGAGATCCGCGACACCGCCGACGCGCTGGCCGACCTGCTGCGCGAGCGGGAGTTCCGCGGCACCGAGGTGCTGCCGCTGTTCGCGCGGCTGTCCGCCGAGGAGCAGCACCGGGTGTTCCGCCCGCACGGCGGCCGGCGGATCGTGCTGTCCACCAACGTCGCCGAGACGTCCCTGACCGTCCCCGGGATCCGCTACGTCGTCGACGCCGGCACCGCCCGCATCTCCCGCTACAGCCACCGCACCAAGGTGCAGCGGCTGCCGATCGAGAAGGTCTCACGGGCCTCGGCGAACCAGCGCGCCGGGCGCTGCGGGCGCGTCGCCGACGGCATCTGCATCCGGCTGTACTCGCAGGCCGACTTCGAGTCCCGCCCCGAGTTCACCGACCCGGAGATCCTGCGCACCAACCTCGCCGCCGTCATCCTGCAGATGACCTCCCTGGGGCTGGGCGACATCGGCGCCTTCCCCTTCGTGGAGCCGCCCGAGCAGCGCGCGATCGCCGACGGCCTCGCCCTGCTGGCCGAGCTGGGGGCCCTGGAACCGGCCCGCCCCCAGGACCGCGGCGTTCCCCGGCTGACCCGCACCGGCCGCGACCTGGCCCGCCTGCCCATCGACCCGCGCCTGGGCCGCATGGTGCTGGAGGGGCGCAGGAACTCCTGCCTGCACGACGTCCTCGTCGTGGTGGCCGCGCTGTCGGTGCAGGACCCGCGCGAACGGCCCCTGGAGCAGCGCGAGCGCGCGGCGCAGCTGCACGCTCGCTTCCGCCACGAGAAGTCCGACTTCCTCACCTACCTGAACCTGTGGAACTACCTGCAGCACCTGCAGCGGGAGACGTCGTCCTCGGCGTTCCGCCGCCGGGTCAAGGCCGAGATGCTGCACTTCCTGCGCATCCGCGAGTGGCAGGACACCTACCACCAGCTGCGCCGCGTCACCCGCGACCTCGGGCTGGAGGTGCAGGTCCCCGAGGTGGAGGCACCCGCCGAGGGTGAGGTGCTGCCCCCCGCCCGCTACGACGGCGACGCCGTGCACCGCTCCCTGCTGGCCGGCCTGCTGGGCAACATCGGCCTGAAGGAGGTCCGCGAGGACAAGCGCGACGCGCGCCGCGGGCGCGGCGACGACAGCCGCCGGGCGCGCGGCGAGGGCCCGCGCCAGCAGGAGTACCTCGGCGCCCGCGGCGCGCGCTTCGCGCTGTTCCCCGGCTCCGCGCTGGGGCGGCGCTCCCCGGACTGGGTGGTGGCCGCCGAGCTGGTGGAGACGAGCAGGCTCTGGGCGCGGGTCGCCGGCGCGATCGACCCGCAGTGGATCGAGCCGCTGGCCGAGCACGTCGTCAAGCGCCAGCACTCCGAGCCGCGCTGGTCGCGCAAGCGCGCCGCCGTGGTCGCCACCGAGCGGGTCACCCTCTACGGGGTGCCGATCGTCGCCGGCCGCACCGTCGCCTACGGCGGCATCGACCCCGAGCTGTCCCGGGAGCTGTTCATCCGGCACGCGCTCGTGGAGGGCGACTTCGAGACCCGCCACGAGTTCTTCGCCCGCAACCGCGAACTGCTGGAGGAGGCCGAGGAGCTGGAGCACCGGGCCCGCCGGCGCGACATCGTCGTCGACGACGAGGTGCTGTTCTCCTTCTACGACGCCCGCGTGCCCGCCGACGTCGTCTCCGGCCGGCACTTCGACACCTGGTGGAAGCAGGCCCGGCGCACCGACCCGGACCTGCTCACGTTCGACCCGGCGATGCTGGTCGCCGGCGACGCCGGGGTGAGCGAGGAGGAGTTCCCGCGCACCTGGCGCCAGGGCGAGCTGGAACTGGACCTGTCGTACGTGTTCGAGCCCGGTTCCCCGCGCGACGGGGTGACGGTGGACGTGCCGCTGGAGGTCGTCAACCGCTTCGACGACCGCGACCTGCTGTGGCAGGTGCCCGGGTTCCGGCACGAGCTGATCACCGCCGTGCTGCGCTCGCTGCCCAAGCAGCTGCGCAAGAACCTCGCACCCGCCCCGGACAAGGCGGCCCGCTTCCTGGAGCGGGTCAGCCCCCGCCGGCAGGACTTCTGGGAGGCGTTCGAGTCCGAGCTGCCCCAGCTGGGCGACGGCACCGAGATCTACGCCGAGGACGTCGACTGGTCCAAGGTGCCCGGGCACCTGCGGCCGACGTTCCGGATCACCGCGGCCGACGGGTCGGTGCTGGCCGAGGGCAAGGACTTCGCGCGGCTGCGCGAGGCGGTCTCGGTCCAGGTGCGCGAGACCATCGCCGAGGCCGCCGACGAGCTGCGCCGCACCGGGGCCACGGCCTGGCCGGCCGAGCCCGGCCCCGTCGACCTGCCGGCGCGCGTGCCCGGGACCCACACCACGGTCCGCCGCGGCAGCGAGGTCGTCTCGTTCCCCGCGCTGGTCGACGAGGGCGCCTCGGTGGGGCTGCGCACCTTCCCCACCGCCGTCGAGGCCGAGCGCGCCCACCGTGCCGGGACGGTGCGTCTGCTGATGCTCGTGCTGCCCTCGCCGTTGCGCGAGGTGCAGGCCGGCCTGCCCAACGACGCGAAGCTGCTGCTGGCCCGCGCCCCGCACGGCAGCGCCGCGGCGGTGCTGGAGGACTGCCTGCGCGCGGCCGTGGAGCAGCGCCTGGACGCCGCCGGGGGCCCGGTGCGCGAGGCGGCGGAGTTCGCGCGGCTGGCCGCGGAGGTGGGCCGCGGGCTGCTGTCCACCACCACCGAGGTCGTCGACCGCGCGCTGCGGGTGCTGCGCTCGGCCGCGCAGGTCGAGCGGGAGGTCTCGCGGGCCACCAGCCTGGCGCTGGTGCCCTCGCTGGCCGACGTGCGCGAGCAGTTCACCGGCCTGGTGCACCCCGGGTTCGTCACCGAGGCGGGGGCCGGCCGCCTGCCGGACCTGCTGCGCTACCTGCAGGGGATCCTGCGGCGCCTGCAGACGGTGGGCGACAACCCGCAGCGCGACCGCGTGCGGATGGCGGAGTTCGCCCAGGTGCGCCAGGAGTACGAGGCGCACCTGCGCCGGGCCGGGGAGCCCGCCCCGCCGGAGCTGGTGCGCATCCGCTGGGCGCTGGAGGAGCTGCGGCTGCAGAAGTTCTCCCAGCCCGTCCCCACCGCGCACCCCGTCAGCGACGAGCGGATCCGCAAGGCGCTGGCCGAACTGGGCTGATCCGCTGCACTGCAGTCATTTCCCTCTTGCACTCGCGGTCTGGGAGTGCTACCACTGGTGGTGCGGGCACCGGGTGAGACCCCGGTCCGCGTGGGACGCAGTCGCATCTGGTGGAGAGCACTGGAGGTGGTTGACGTGTTGATGCGCACTGACCCGTTCCGCGAGCTCGACCGGCTGACCCAGCAGGTGCTGGGGACCACGGCGCGCCCGGCGGTGATGCCGATGGACGCCTGGCGCAGCGGCGACGAGTTCGTGGTCGAGTTCGACCTGCCGGGTGTGGACCCCTCGACGGTGGAACTGGACGTGGAGCGCAACGTCCTGACCGTCAAGGCGCAGCGGCCGGTCCACGAGGGCACCGAGGAGATGATCGCGGCCGAGCGCCCGCGCGGCGTGTTCAGCCGGCAGCTGATCCTCGGTGACAACCTCGACACTGAGAGGATCAAGGCCTCCTACGGCAGCGGTGTGCTGACGCTGCGCGTCCCGGTGGCCGAGCGCGCCAAGCCGCGCCGCATCGCCGTCGAGACGGTGGACGACAAGCAGGCCATCGGGGCCTGAGCAGGTCCGCGGAGGCCGACGTGACGGGTGTGACGAGAGCCGGTGAGCCGGTCCACGAGGCGTTCTGCGAACTGCTGGGCGCCGACCCCGACTGGGTCCGCGCCGAGTTCGAGGCGCTCGTGGCGGCGAACTGGCGGGGAGGAGGTGCGCAGGAGGCCGCCGGCAGCGTGGACGCCCCTCGTTCCGGCCCCGGCCCCGGGCGCCCCGTGCCGCGCGCGCGGCGGTCCGCACCGCTGCGCCGCG
>NZ_JBKBCT010000199.1:0-510 GCF_050871525.1 Kineococcus auxinigenes
TTGCCGATTTGGCTGCAAGCGCGCTACCTGAGATGCTGGCCAATTTCGTGCGCGAGCATCCAGCAATCGTGCTCGAGATGGACTTGTCGTCCCGACGAGTGGACCTGATTGGCGAGTATTACGATATGGCGGTCCGCGTGGGAGAGTCGCTGGAGGATAGCGATCTCAGTGCGCGCAAGTTGGCCGAACTTAACGTTGGCCTCTATGCATCGCCGGACTATCTACGTCGCGCGGGTAAGCCCGAAGTCCCGGACGACCTGCTCCGCCTACACGGCTTGCTGTTGCAAACGCGAACCGGTGATCCACGCGGGTGGACGCTCGAGCGCGGCCAAGACCCGGACAAAGAGCGCTGGAGCGGAACGCCGCAGCAATACAGCATTGCAAACTCCCCCGCCGTGCTGATGCGTATGGCTCAGGCGGACTTCGGTGTCGTCAGCGTGCCGGAGTACTACGCTCGCGAAGCGGTGCAGCAAGGGTTGCTTACGCAGCTACTGCCGGAATGGCACATGC
>NZ_JBKBCT010000064.1:0-21725 GCF_050871525.1 Kineococcus auxinigenes
CCCCCCCCCCCCCCCCCCCCCCCCCCCCCCCCCCCCCCCCCCCCCCCCCCCCCCCCCCCCCCCCCCCCCCCCCCCCCCCCCCCCCCCCCCCGGACGGGCAGGAGCCGGATCACTTGAGGAAGTCGGGCACGTCGAGGTCGTCCTCCTCGGGACGGGGCCGGCCCGGCCGGCGCACGCCTGCGGTGTCGTTGGGCAGCTCGATGATGCGCGGCACCTGCACCGGGTCCTCACCGGGGACCAGCTGGGGCTGGTGCTGGACCGGCTGCTGCGGAGCCTGCTGCTGCGGAGCCTGCTGCTGCGCCTGCTGGGGCGCGTACTGCGGTGCGGGCTGCTGCTGCGGGGCCTGCTGCTGGGGCGCGTGCTGGGCGTACTGCGGAGCGGCGTACTGCGGCTCCTGCTGCAGCGGCGCGGGGCGGTGCTGCTGCGGCGCGTGCTGCGCCGCGATCGGGGCCTGCTGCTGCCACGGCTCGGGGCGCGTGCTGCGCGGGGGCGCGGCTGCGGGGGCCGGGGCGCGGCCGGGGACCTGACCCGCCGCGCGGTCCCCGCGCGAGCGCACCGGGCTGCCGCTGTCGAAGCCGGCGGCGATGACGGTCACGCGCACCTCGTCGCCCAGGGCGTCGTCGATGACGGCGCCGAAGATGATGTTGGCCTCGGGGTGCGCGGCCTCCTGCACCAGGCGGGCGGCCTCGTTGATCTCGTACAGGCCCAGGTCCGAGCCGCCCTGGATGGACAGCAGCACACCGTGGGCGCCGTCGATGCTCGCCTCCAGCAGGGGCGAGGAGATGGCGCTCTCGGCGGCCTGCACGGCGCGGTCGTCGCCGCGCGCCGAGCCGATGCCCATGAGGGCGCTGCCGGCGCCCTGCATGACGGACTTCACGTCGGCGAAGTCCAGGTTGATCAGACCCGGGGTGGTGATGAGGTCGGTGATGCCCTGCACGCCCGACAGCAGGACCTGGTCCGCGGACTTGAAGGCGTCCAGGATGCTGACCTGCTTGTCGCTGATGGACAGCAGCCGGTCGTTGGGGATGACGATGAGGGTGTCCACCTCGTCGCGCAGCTCGGCGATGCCGGACTCCGCGGAGTTGGCGCGGCGACGACCCTCGAAGGTGAAGGGGCGGGTCACCACGCCGATCGTCAGCGCGCCCAGGGAGCGCGCGATGCGCGCCACGACGGGCGCACCGCCGGTGCCGGTGCCGCCGCCCTCGCCGGCGGTCACGAAGACCATGTCGGCGCCCTTGAGCACCTCCTCGATCTCCTCGGCGTGGTCCTCGGCGGCCTTGCGGCCCACCTCGGGGTCCGCGCCGGCGCCCAGGCCGCGGGTGAGCTCGCGGCCGACGTCGAGCTTGACGTCGGCGTCGCTCATGAGCAGCGCCTGCGCGTCGGTGTTGACGGCGATGAACTCGACGCCCTTGAGGCCGACCTCGATCATCCGGTTGACCGCGTTCACCCCGCCGCCGCCGACGCCGACGACCTTGATGACCGCTAGGTAGTTCTGCGGAGCTGCCACGTCGAGTGCCTCTCGCCTCTTTCGCCGATGCCTCCCGAGAACGGCACGCCGTTCCCGGAGAAACGCTGACCCTCAGGTAGAGGGTTAACGTTATGTCATTTCCTGTTGGTGGGTGACCGTAGGGAGCGGAAGGCCCCCGGTGCAACTGCCGCCCCGGCGTGTCGCACTCCCACACCGCGCGCGGGGGGCAACCACCCGTTCGGTCCAGCTCCCCGGGAGGCGTGCGGGACCGCCCTCAGACGGCTGAGCGGACCGCCGGGGCGTCGGGCGCGGACACGTCGACCACGGCCGCCTCGGCGACCTCCGGCTCCTGCAGCAGCCGCAGCAGGACCTGGGCCTTGCGCTCGGGCCGACCGGCGTCCCCCCACACCACCTGCGGGCCCTCGGCCAGCTGCAACCGCACCGAGTCGGGGCTGTCGGCGGTGATGGAGACGACCCGGGAGCGGACCCCGCTGGCCAGCGACCCGTTGACCTCCAGGGCCGCGCGCAGGGCACCCGGCCGGGCGGCGTCCACGTCCACGCTCAGCAGCGGCACCCCCGCCGGCGCGGCGTCGGCGTGCTGCAGGACGCGACCCTCGGCGTCCACCAGGTCCACCCCGCCGGAGGTGGAGGGCACGGCCGCGACGGCCTGCCGCTCGTGCAGCCGCACCACGAGGGCGGTGGGCCAGGAGCGCTGCACGTCCACCGACTCCACCAGGGGCAACGCGCTCTCCACGCGCTGCGTCAGGGCGCCGGTGTCCAGGGCCGCCAGGGCGTCGCCGCGGGCGTCGCCCACGAGCGCGAGGACCCGGGCCGGATCGGTGCGCCCGGCCCCGGCGACGCGCACCTCCTGCACGCGCAGCCACGGTGAGGCGAGCGCCACCCACAGCAGCGCCGCGAGCAGCACCGCGAGGACCAGCGCACCCAGCGCCGCCCGGCGCCCGGGCCGCCAGCCGAGCGGGCGCCGCCGGGTGAGGCGTCCGGTCAGGTCCGCCACGCGCGCTCCCCCGGAACGGGCCGGGACCGCGCGGCCTCCCGCGCGCGGGCCGGAGCGCGGCGGGCGCGCCCGGGCGGGCGCCGGCGGGTTCGCGGCGCGCACCGCGCGACGGCGCTGGGCACTGCCTCCCGGGCGCTGCGCAGGAGCCCGCGCCGGTGCGGTCGGCACCACCGGCGGCGCGGGCGGCCGGCGGGGCCTGGTGGGCCGGGTCACGGCTCGCCCCCGGCACCGCTGCCCGCCCGCCGCGCCAGCAGGGCGAGCACCTCCGGACCCAGCCGGGTCACGTCGCCCGCGCCCACCGTCAGCAGCAGGTCACCCGGCCGCAGCCGCTCCGCCACCGCCCGCGCGGCACCGGCTCGGTCGGCGACGAACGCCACCCGCTCGAGCGGCAGCGGCACCGCCCCGGCGACCAGGGCCCCGGTCACGGCAGGGTCGGGGTCCTCGCGGGCCACGTAGACGTCCAGGACCACCACCTCGTCGGCCAGGGCGAGGGCGCGGCCGAACTCCTCGGCGAACGCCCTGGTCCTGCTGACCAGGTGCGGCTGGAACGCCACCACGACGCGCCCGTCGCCGGCCACGGCCCGGGCGCCGCTCAGCAGCGCCTCCACCTCGGTGGGGTGGTGGGCGTAGTCGTCCACCACGCGCACGCCACCGGCCTCGCCCTTGTGCTCGAACCGACGGCGCGCACCCCCGAAGCCCGCCAGCGCGCGCAGGACCGGCGCCGGGTCCGCCCCCAGCTCCAGCGCGGCGGCGAAGGCGCCCGTCGCGTTGCGCAGGTTGTGCAGCCCGGGCACCGCGAGCCGCAGGGGCAGGGCGTGCTCGTCCGCGGCCTCGTCGGCGTCCACGTCGACGTGCAGCACGCCCGCCGGGTGGGCGCCGGAGACGTCGACGTCGGACAGGCGCACGTCGGCGTCCGGGTGGGTGCCGTAGGTGCGCACGCGGATGCCGGCCTGCCGCGCGAACTCGGCCAGCCGCACCGAGCCGGCGTCGTCCGCGCACGCGACGAGCGCACCGCCCGGCTGGAGGCGCTGCACGAACTCCTCGAACGCCAGGGCGACCGCCTCGGGGGTGCCGTAGTGGTCCAGGTGGTCGGGCTCGACGTTGGTGACCACGTCCAGCACGGGGGCGTAGGCGCGGAAGGAGCCGTCGGACTCGTCGGCCTCGGCGACGAACGGCCCGCTGCCGTCGCGCGCGCCGCCGTCGCTGCCCCCGGTCAGCTCGCCGCCGATGGCGTACCCGGGGTCGAGGCCGGCCTCCAGCAGGGCCACGGCGAGCATCGAGGAGGTCGTCGTCTTGCCGTGCGTGCCCGCCACCGCCACGCCGCGGCGGCCGACCATGAGCGCCGCCAGGGCCTGCGAGCGGTGCAGCACGCGCAGCCCCCGCGAGCGGGCCTCGACCAGCTCCGGGTTGGCGGGGCGCACGGCGGAGCTGACGACGAGGGTGTCACCGGGCCCCAGGTCCGCCAGGTGCGCGGCGTCGTGCCCGACGTGCACCCGGGCGCCGAGCTCGGCGAGGCGGCGCAGCGCGTCGGAGTCGGCCGCGTCGCTGCCGGAGACAGCCGTGCCGCGCGCCAGCAGCAGCCGCGCGATCCCGGACATGCCGACCCCGCCGGCCCCGAGCAGGTGGACGCGCCCGAGCTCGGCGACGGGCACCGGCGCAGCGCCGGCCGTCCCGGGGGCGCTCACGCGTCCCCCTCGGCCCCGGCGGGGCGCTCCCCGGCGGCCTGGGCCACGAGGGCGGCCAGCCGCTCGTCGCCGTCCAGCACCCCGAACGCGCGCGCGGCCGAGGCGGCGGCGGCCAGGGCGCCCGGGTCCGCGAGCAGCGGGACGACGCGCTCGCGCACGAACGCGACGTCCAGGTCGGCGTCGGCCACGAGCAGACCGCCGCCGGCGGCGACGACGGCCTCGGCGTTGCGCCGCTGCTCGCCGTTGCCGATGGGCAGCGGCACGTACACCGCCGGCAGGCCCAGCGCGGTCAGCTCGCTCACCGTCCCGGCACCGCTGCGGCACACCACCAGGTCGGCGGCGGCGTAGGCGGTGCCCATGTCGTCGAGGTAGGGGCGCACGAGGTAGCGGGCGGGGTCGGTGCCCGGTGGCAGCGGGACCTGCTTGCCGCGACCGCTGGCGTGCAGCACCTGGACCCCGGCGGCCAGTAGGGCGGGTGCGGCCGCACCCAGGACCTCGTTGAGGCGCTGGGCGCCCAGGGAGCCACCGGTGACCAGCAGCGTGGGGGCCTCGGGGTCCAGGCCCAGGCGGGTGCGGGCCTCGCGGCGCAGCGCGGCGCGGTCGCCGGCGCGGGCGAGGTCGACGACCTCGCTGCGCAGGGGCATGCCGGTGTGCACCGCCCGCGGCAGCGGGGTGCCGGGGAAGGCGACGGCGACGTGCCGCGCCCAGCGGGCCCCGAGGCGGTTCGCGATGCCGGGCAGGGAGTTCTGCTCGTGCACGACGACGGGCACCCCTGCGCGGCGCGCCGCCAGGTACGCCGGCGTGGCGACGTAGCCGCCGAAGCCGACCACGACCTCGGCGCCGACCTCGTCGATGGCGCGCCGGGCCGCGGCCACGGCACCGCGCAACCGCCCGGGCAGGCGCAGCAGGTCCGGCGACGGCTTGCGCGGCAGCGGCACGCGCGGCACCTCGGCCAGGCGGTAGCCGCGCTCGGGCACCAGGCGGGCCTCCAGCCCCTCCGCGGTGCCGAGCACCAGCACGTCGGTGGCCGGATCGCGCCGGCGCAGCCGGTCGGCGGTGGCGAGCAGGGGGGCGACGTGGCCGGCGGTACCGCCGCCGGCGAGCAGGACCCTCACCGAGACCTCCTGGTGCGGCGCGGGAGCACGGCCAGCGAGCGGGCCACGACCGACTCGCGGGCCTTCAAGGCCTCCGGGGCGCCGGGTTCGGCGCGCGCGAAGGAGAGCAGGATCCCCACGGCCAGCAGCGTCACGACGAGCGCCGTGCCACCCGCGGAGATGAAGGGCAGCGGCACGCCGATGACCGGCAGCACGCCGAGGACGACGCCGACGTTCAGGCACGCCTGGCCGAGGATCCACGCCGCGAACCCGGTGACGGCGATCTTGGTGAACAGGTCCGCGGAGCGGCGCACCAGGCGCAGCGCCGCCAGGGCCAGGACCGCGAAGAGGACGAGGACGACGAGCGTGCCGGGCAGGCCCAGCTCCTCGCCGATGATCGCGAAGATGAAGTCGTTGTGCGCCTCGGGCAGCCACTGCCACTTCTCCCGGCTGGCGCCCAGGCCCAGGCCCCACCACCCGCCAGAGGCCAGGGCGTACTGCCCCTGCACGGGTTGCCAGCTGGCCCCCTGGATCTCCACACCGGAGGTGGCCGAGCCGAACAGCCAGTCGTGCACGCGCGTCATGCGGTTCTCGCTGGTGACCACCAGCGCGGTGGCGACCGCGGCACCGGCGCCGCCGGCCAGGGCGAAGAACTTCACCGGCACGCCCGAGGTCCAGAGCATGGCGGCCACGATGAACATCATCACCAGGGCCGTGCCGAGGTCGTGCGCCAGCAGGACCAGGCCCACGGTCGCCGCCACCGAGGGCAGCAGCGCCCCGAGCAGCTGCGCCGGTTCGTGCAGCCGGTCGCGCCTGCGCACCAGCGCGAGCGAGCAGGCGAGCACCAGGGCGACCTTGGCGGCCTCGGACGGCTGCGCGGAGAGCCCGGCGACCCGGATCCAGTTGCGGTTGCCGCCCACCTCCCGGCCGATGCCCGGCACGAACACCAGCAGCTGGAGCAGGGCGGCGCCCAGCAGCGCCGGCAGGGCCAGGCGGCGCCAGGCGGTCGCCGGCACCCGGCTGGCCGCGACGAGCACGACGGCGCCCAGCACCGCGAACGTGGCCTGGCTCTTGAAGACGGTGAACTGCGACCCCGTGTCCTCCAGCGACTCGACGCTGGAGCTGGACAGCACCATGACCAGGCCGATGACCACCAGCAGGGACGTGGTCGCCAGCAGCACGTGGTGGGTGGCCAGCGGGGAGTCCAGCAGCCGCAGGCGCTCGCGCGCCCACTCCCCCGTGGCCTCCAGCCACGCCGGCCGGCGCCAGGACCGGTGCCGCTCGCCGGGTCCGGTGCGCTCGGCGGTGCTCAGCGCCACCTCAGCCCTCCCGGCCGGTCAGGCGGCGCACCGCCGCGGCGAACGCGTCGCCGCGGTGGGCGTAGGAGACGAACTGGTCCATCGAGGCGCACGCCGGGGCGAGCAGCACGGTGTCGCCGGGGCGGGCCAGGGCGGCGGCGCGCTCGACGACGGCGTCCATGACGGCGGCGGCGGAGGCCTCGCGCTCCTCGGCGCTGGAGGTCGGGGTGGGCGGCACCGCGCCAGTCTGGGCGAGGTCGACCTCCACGACGGGGACGTCGGGGGCGTGTCGGGCCAGCGCCTCGCGCACCACCGCCCGGTCCGCGCCGAGCAGGACCGCGGCGCGCAGCCGGGAGCCGGTGCGCTCGACGAGCTCCTCGAAGCGGGCGCCCTTGGCCAGCCCGCCGGCGATCCACACGACCGGGTCGAAGGCGCGCAGCGAGGCCTCCGCGGCGTGCGCGTTGGTGGCCTTGGAGTCGTCCACCCAGCGCACACCGCCGGACTCGGCGACGGTCTGCACCCGGTGCGGGGCGGGGGTGAAGGCGCGCACGCCGTCGCGCACGGCGACCTGCGGGACGCCGTGCGCGCGGGCCAGCGCGGCCGCGGCGAGGACGTTGCGCACCGCGTGCGGGGCGACGGGCGCGGCCGGGTCGCCACCGGTCAGGTCCGCGAAGGAGCACAGCTCCGCGGCGCTGGTGCGCCGCTGCTCCACGAACGCGCGGTCGGCCAGCACGTCCTGCACCACGCCGAGCATGCCCGGGCGCGGCGCCTGCAGGGTGAACCCGATCGCCCGGGCGCCCTCGACGACGTCGGCCTCGCGCACCAGCTCCTCGGTGCGCGGGTCGGCGACGTCGTAGACGCACGCGACCTCGGTGTTCTCGTACACCCGGCCCTTGGCGCGGGCGTAGGCGTCCATCGACCCGTGCCAGTCCAGGTGGTCGGGGGCGACGTTGAGGACCGCGCTGGCCCGCGGGCGCAGCGAGGCGGTGGTGTCCGTGGACAGCCAGTGCAGCTGGTAGCTGGACAGCTCCACCGCGAGGACCTCGTACGCGTCCGGGTGGCGCAGCGCCTCCACGAGCGGGGTGCCCACGTTGCCCGCGGCGGCGGCGCGCAGGCCCGCCGCCCGCAGGATCGAGGCGGTCAGCTCCACGGTGGTCGTCTTGCCGTTGGTGCCGGTCAGGGTCAGCCACGGCGCCACGAGCGCGCCCGAGGCGGGGTCCGGGCGCATCCGCCAGCCCAGCTCCACCTCCCCCCACACCGGGACCCCGGCCAGCGCCGCCGACACCAGCAGCGGCGAGCCCGGCCGCCAGCCCGGGGAGGTGACGACGAGGTCGACGCCGCTCCACGGCCGCGGCGGGCCCTGCACGTGCTCGGCGCCCAGGAGCACCTCGGCCCCCAGCACCTCCAGCAGCGCACCGCGCTCGCGCTGTGCCTCGCCGGTGCCGGCGTCCACGACGACCACCTCGGCACCGGCCTCCAGCAGCGCGTCCGCGGCCGCGAAACCGGACGTGCCGATCCCGGCGACCAGGACGCGCAACCCCGCCCACTGCGAGCCGGCGTGCCGCAGCGCGCGCACCCGGTCGGTGTCGGCGGCGCGCGGCGAGGGGTTGCCCAGCCAGCCGTCCAGGACGTTCGGCGCGGCGCTCACGCGCCCACCACCCACTGCGCGTAGAAGACGCCCAGACCCAGCGACACGAACAACCCCGCGATGATCCAGAACCTGATGACGATGGTGACCTCGCCCCAGCCGGCGAGCTCGAAGTGGTGCTGCAGCGGAGCCATGCGGAACACCCGCTTGCCGGTCGTCTTGAACGAGCCGACCTGGATGACCACCGACAGCGTGATGATGACGAACAGCCCGCCCAGCACGACCAGCAGCAGCTGGGTGCGCGAGAGGATCGCCAGCCCGGCGAGCGCGCCGCCCAGGGCCAGGGAGCCGGTGTCGCCCATGAAGATCTTCGCCGGGGAGGCGTTCCACCACAGGAACCCGAAGCAGGCGCCCATGACGGCGGCGGCGACCACGGCGAGGTCGCGCGGGTCGCGCACCTCGTAGCAGCGCGCCTCGAACTCCGTCAGCGTGTTGCAGTTCTGGTTCGACTGGAACGTGCAGATGAGCACGTACGCGGCCAGCACCAGCGTCGTGGCGCCGGTGGCCAGCCCGTCCAGGCCGTCGGTGAGGTTCACGCCGTTGCTGATGGCCGAGGTGATGAACAGCGCCCACAGCACGAACAGCACCGTGCCGAGGGCCGCACCGGCGAACGCAAGGTCCAGGAAGTCGACGTCGCGCAGGAACGAGACGTGCATCGAGGCGGGCGTGAGGCCGTCCTCGTCGGGGAACTGCAGCGCCAGCGCCGCGAACGCGACACCGACGAGCCCCTGCCCGATCAGCTTGGAGCGCGCGCGCAGCCCCAGGCTCTGCTTGCGGGAGATCTTCAGGAAGTCGTCGAGGAACCCGACGACGCCGAGCCCCGTCATCAGCAGCAGCACCAGCAGGCCGGAGGCCGTCACCGGGGTCCCGGTGAACAGGTGCGCGGCGCCGTAGGCCAGCAGCGCGCCCAGGATGATGACGGCGCCGCCCATCGTGGGGGTGCCCCGCTTGGTGTGGTGGCTGGTGGGGCCGTCGTCGCGGACGAACTGCCCGTAGCCGCGGCGCACCAGCCAGCGGATGTACAGCGGCGTGCCGAACAGCGCCACGACGAGGGAGACGGCCCCCGCCACGAGGACGGCCCTCACGCGCCCTCCTCCACCGCTCCGGCCGGCCGGCCGCCGGCGATCAGCGCCTCGGCCAGCGCACCCAGGCCGGCGCCGTGGGAGGCCTTGACCAGGACCACGTCACCGGGGCGCAGGTGCTCGTCGAGGAACCGCCGCGCGTCCTCGACGTCGTCGGCGAAGGCGGCCTCCTCGCCCCAGGAGCCCTCCATGACCGCGCCGGTGTACACCGGCCGGGCACCGGCACCGACGACGAGCAGCTGCGAGACGTCCAGGCGCACCGCGGTGCGCCCCACGGCGTCGTGCTCGTCGCGCGAGGAGGCGCCCAGCTCGAGCATCTCGCCCAGCACCGCCCAGGTGCGCCGGCCGCCCGCCATGCCCACCAGGGCCTTCAGGGCGGCGCGCACCGAGTCGGGGTTGGCGTTGTAGGCGTCGTGCACGACGGTCACGCCGTCGGGGCGCTGCACGACCTGCATCCGGCCGCCGCTGGCGGCCTCGGCGGCCGACAGGGCCGCGGCGACGTCCTCCAGGGCCACGCCCAGGCCCAGGGCGACCGCCGCCGCGGCCAGGGCGTTGGGCACCTGGTGCTCGCCGTGCAGGCGCAGCCGGACCTGCGCGGTGCGCCCGTGCGCGACGAGGGTGAAGGAGGGGCGGGCCAGCTCGTCGACGCCCACGTCCAGCGCGCGCACGTCGGCGTCCGGCCCCTGCCCGAAGGTCAGCACCCGCGCGCGAGTGCGCGCGGCCATCGCCGCCACGCGCGGGTCGTCGGCGTTCAGGACGGCCAGGCCGTCGGCCGGCAGCGCCTCGACCAGCTCGCCCTTCGCGGCGGCGGTGGCCTCGAGGGAACCGAACTCCCCGGCG
This sequence comes from Kineococcus auxinigenes, assembly GCF_050871525.1. Lineage (NCBI taxonomy): Bacteria > Bacillati > Actinomycetota > Actinomycetes > Kineosporiales > Kineosporiaceae > Kineococcus > Kineococcus auxinigenes. Next base: position 10,131 of record NZ_JBKBCT010000064.1, read on the forward strand.
TGCGCCGTGCCCACGTTGAGGACGGCGCCGGTGGACGGGCGGGCGGTGCGGCACAGGGCGGCGATGTGCCCGACGCCGCGCGCGCCCATCTCCACCACGAGCGCGGCCGTGCCGGCACCGGCGCGCAGCACCGTGAGCGGAACGCCGATCTCGTTGTTGAAGCTGCCCTCCGGGGCGACGACCGGGCCCAGCGGCGCCAGCACCGCCGCGAGCAGGTCCTTGGTGGTCGTCTTGCCGGCCGAGCCGGTCACGCCCACCACCCGTGGGTCGCCCCCGCCGGCGCGCAGCCGCTCCAGCGCCCCGGCGGCGAGCCGGTCCAGCGCCGCTGCGGCGTCCTCGACGAGGACCACGGCCGTGCCCTCCGGCACGTCCACGGCGCGCTGGGCGAGCACGAGCACGGCACCGGCGGCCACGGCGGCCGCGGCGTGCTCGGCCCCGTCGACGCGGGCACCGGGCAGCGCCACGAACAGCGCCCCGGGCACGGCACGGCGCGAGTCCACCACCACCGGCCCGTCCACCAGGGTGCTCGCGGCACCGGCGGCGAGCCGGCCCCCGGCCAGCTGCGCCACCTCCGCCGCGGTCAGCGCGATCACGACCCACCTCCAGCTGAACTCGTGCTCGTGCGCTCGGGCTCCGCGGCCCGCCGGCGCAGCTCCTCGGCCGCCACGACCCGGTCGTCGAACGGCACGACGACCCCGGCGGTCTCCTGGCCCGTCTCGTGCCCCTTGCCGGCCAGCAGGACGGTGTCGTGCGCGCCGGGGCAGCGGGCCAGGGCCTCGGCCACGGCCTCGCGCCGGTCCGGCACCTCCAGGACCTGCGCCCCGCCGCCCGCCGCTCCCGCCAGGACCGCGGCGCGCACGTCCCCGGGCACCTCCGAGCGGGGGTTGTCGTCCGTCACGACCACGAGGTCGGCACCACGCGCCGCCGCGGCACCCATGAGCGGGCGCTTGGAGCGGTCGCGGTCGCCGCCGGCGCCCAGGACCACGGCCAGGCGGCCGCGGGTCAGCGGGCGCAGCGCGGCCAGCACCCGCTCGACCGCGTCGGGGGTGTGCGCGTAGTCGACGACGACGAGCGGTTCGCCGGCCCGCCCGGTGGACACCCGCTCCAGGCGCCCGGGCACCCCCTCGGCGGCGGCCAGGCCGCGCCGCACCTGCTCGGCGTCCAGCCCCGCGCGCAGCGCCGCCACGGCGGCCAGCGCGGCGTTGGCGACGTTGAAGTCCCCCGGCAGCGGGCAGGTCAGCTCCAGCTGCGTGCCGTCGGCGCCCACGAGGTCGAAGGAGCTGCCGTCGCGGCCGGGGCGCGCGTCGCGCACCACCCAGTCCGCCGCCGGGTCCGCGGCGCCGTCGGTGCGCACCGTGGTGACCGGCACGCGCGCCTCCTGCGCCAGCCGCCGCCCCCACGCGCCGTCCACCGCGACCACGCCGTGGCGGGCGTGCGCGGGTGTGAACAGCTGCGCCTTCGCGGCGAAGTACGCCTCCATCGAGCCGTGGAAGTCCAGGTGGTCCTGGCTGAGGTTGGTGAACACCGCCACGTCCAGGACGAGGCCGTCCACGCGGTGCTGGGCGAGGGCGTGGCTGGAGACCTCCAGCGCGCAGCCGCGCACGCCCGCACCCACCATGCGCGCCAGCAGCGCGTGCAGGTCGGGGGCCTCGGGCGTGGTGCGCACGCTGCCGACGCGCTCGCCGGCCACGCGCGTCTCGACGGTGCCCAGCAGGCCGGTGACCCAGCCGGCACGGCGCATCAGCGCCTCGAGGAGGTACGCGGTCGTGGTCTTGCCGTTGGTGCCGGTGACCCCCACCGTCACGAGGTGCTCCCCGGGCCGGCCGTGCACGCGGGCGGCGAGCTCGCCCAGCACCGCTCGGGGGTCCTCGACGACGAGCACCGGCAGGCCCGCGGCGGCGGCGTCGGCCGCACCGGCCGCGTCGGTGAGGACGGCGACGGCACCGGCCGCGGCCGCCTGCGCGCAGAACCGCGCGCCGTGGACGTTCGCCCCCGGCAGGGCCGCGTACAGGTCGCCCGGCGTCACCCGGCGCGAGTCCAGGGTGGCGCCGGTCACCGGCTGCGCCGCGGCGTCCGCACCAGCGGGGCCGTCCAGGGCGGTGCCGAGGGTCGCCGCCAACTCCACGAGGGTCAGGGGCCGTCGAGCGCTGCCGCCCGGCCGGTCGGTCATCGGCACGTGGGGAGATTACCCGCCCCCGGCAGCGCCCCCCGCACCGCACGGGGGGCGTGTTGCCGCCGGGGGTTCACTCCCCGGCGCCCCAGGTCAGCGCCAGGCCGGCGGGGGCGGCGGTGGACGGGGCGATCCGGCGCTGCTGCAGCGCGTAGCTCATGACGTCCTTGAACACCGGGCCGGCGGCCGAACCGCCGTAGTAGTTCGTCTTCGGGTCCTGCAGGATCACGGCGACGACGAGCCGCGGGTCGTCCGCCGGGGCCATGCCGATGAACGAGGCGGTGTACCCGCGGTAGCACCCGCAGTCGATGTCGTAGCGCTGCGCGGTTCCCGTCTTGCCGGCCACCAGGTACCCGGGGATGTCGGCGGCGGCGGCCGTGCCGTCCTCGCTGACGACGGCCTGCATCATGTCCCGCAACGTCTGCGCGGTCTGCGAACCGATGACGCGGGAACTGGCCGGGGCCTCGGCGGCCCGGTAGTTGCCGTCCGGGTCGGAGGTCCCGGCGATGAGCGAGGGCTGCACGCGCACCCCGTCGTTCGCGACGGTCGCGAACACCGACGCCGCCTGCACCGCGTTCACGGACATGCCCTGGCCGAACATCACGGTGAACCGCTGCGTGCCGGAGTACTCCTCCGGCGTGGCCAGGATGCCGCCCGTCTCACCGGGGAAGTCCATGCCGGTCTCCTCCCCCAGCCCGAACGCGCGCTGGTAGTCGTACAGCGCCTGCGCGTCGAGCTCCTCCCCGGCCAGGATGGTTCCGGTGTTGCTGGACTCGGCGAGGATCCCCGCGAGCGTGAGCTGCTGGTCCTCGTGCTCGTGCGAGTCGTGGAACACCTTCGTGGAGCGCTTCAGCTCGTCGGGCACGGTGAACTCGCTGGCGGCCGTGGAAGTGCCCTCCTCCAGCACGGCGGCCATCGTGATGACCTTCGCCGTCGAACCCGGTTCGAAGGAGTCCGTCAGGGCGGTGTTGTTCAGCTCCTCGTTGGTGAAGCTGGTCAGGTCCGCCGGGTCGATGCTGGGCGAGCTCGCCAGGGCCAGCAGGCGCTGCTGCTCGTCCATCACGACGACCGTGCCGGACTTCGCCCCGGTGGCCTCCACCTGCGCGGCGATGGCGCTGGCGGCCTTCCACTGCAGGTCCGAGTCGATCGTCAGGTGCAGGGATGTGCCGTCCACCGGCTCGGTGGTCTCCGTCTCGCCCAGCGGGATCTCCTGCCCGCCCAGGCTGCGCTCGTAGCGCACCTGCCCGTCGACGCCCGCCAGCAGTTCGTTCTCGGCGTACTCCAGCCCGGACAGCGGGCGGTCGAGCGTCTTGCCGTCCTCGGTCTCGCTGGTGCCCAGGACGCCCACGAGCGTGGAGGCGGCGCTGCCGCTGGGGTAGAGGCGCTGCGAGGTGCGCTCGGAGGTGACGCCGGCGACGTCGGCGTCGGAGACCCGCTGCCACAGCTCGGGGGTGATGCCCACGGCGACCAGCGCGTAGCGGTCCTCGGGCCCCGAACCGGTGAGCGTGGTGGTGAGCGCGGCCTCGTCCACGCCGAGGATCGGCGCGAGTTCGCGCGCGGCCCCGGCGGCGCCCTGCGGCAGCGACCCGTCGCGGGCCGTGCCGTCGGTGCGGGTGTTGTAGCTCGCGATGATCGAGGGGTCGGCGACCACGTCGCGGCGCTCCACGGAGGTGGCCAGCACGACGCCGTTCGCATCGACCACGTCACCGCGCTGGGCGTACAGGGTGCTGGTGTGCACGCGCTGGTCGAGCGCCGCCTGGGCGAGCTCGGCGGCGTCCGCGCCCTGCAGCTGGACCAGCCGCCCGGCGAGCAGGCTGAGCACGACCAGCACCGTGATGACGAACGCGCGCAGCCGGCGGTCCGGGCGGACGTCGGGCGCGGCCGGGCGACGGGCGGCGGGCGGTCGGGGCACGGGCGGCCTCTCGGGTCGGACGCGCCGGGGCCCAGCGGGCCCGGCGCCGGCGGGTCAGCGGGTGGTGGCGGACGCCTCGGGGGACGCCTCGGGGGACGCCGTGCCGGCGGGCTCGGCGGGACCGCTCGCGCCGTCGCCGACGGCGGGGTCCTGCGCGGTCTGCGCCGAAGTCCCCTGCGCGGAGGGTTCCTGCGCCGGGGTGGGGGCAGCGGTGGGCGTGCCCACCGCGCCGTCGGCCGTCAGGTGCACGGGGGCGGGCGCGGGGACCATCCCGAGCTCGGCCGCCCGGCTGGCCAGCGCCTGCGGCGCGGACTGCGCGGCCAGCGACTCCTGCGCGGCCTGCTGCTGGTCGGCCAGCCGCTCGGAGGTGACCCGCAGGTCGGTGATGCGGTACGCGTCACCGGCGATGGCGATGTTGGTCATCAGCAGGCCGAACAGGCCCAGGCTCAGCAGCACGACGCACGCCACGGGCAGCGGCAGCCGCAGGCGTCGGACGGCGGGCGGGACCACCACCTGCAGCTCCGGCCTGCTCCCGGTGTCCGGGCGCGCCTCGCGAGCGCGGACCGGAGCCTTCCGGGCCGCGATCAGGGGCTGGCTCATCACCGGGTCCTTCCGTCGTTCGTGCCGTGCGTGGTGCTGGGTGCGGAACTCCCGGGGGTTCCGCGGCCGGTGCGGCCCGACCGGCCGCGGGGACCGCCGGCCTCGGGCGGACGGCGGGTTTCGCGGTGCTGACGGACCGGCCGCCCCGGGGAATCCCGCTGCTGCCGTCCCCGATCCTCGCCGGGCAGCCGGCGCACCGCGCGGAGGCGCGCCGACGCGGCGCGGGGATTGACCGCCAGCTCGTCCTCGCCGGCCGTCTCACCGCCGCGGGTGAGCAGTTGCGCGCGCGGGCCCGCGCCCGCCGGCACGAACGGGAGGTCCGGCGGGGCGGAACTCTCGGTCAGCCGCCGCAGGGCGTTCTTGGCGATGCGGTCCTCGAGGGAGTGGAACGTCAGGACGGCCAGCCTGCCGTCGTCGGCGAGCCGCTCGAACGCGGCGGGCAGCGCCCGCTCCACGACGCGCAGTTCGTCGTTCACCTCGATGCGCAGGGCCTGGAACGTGCGCTTGGCCGGGTTCCCACCGGTGCGCCGCGTGGCGGCGGGAACGTTGGCGCGCACCAGGTCCACCAGTCGCGCGGAGGCGGTGAAGGGTTCCGACGCACGTTCGCGCACCACGGCGGCGGCGATGCGCGGTGCGAACCGCTCCTCGCCGTACTCGCGCAGCACGCGGACGAGTTCACCCTGGGAGTAGGTGTTCAGGACGTCCGCGGCGGTGACCGGCGCGCCGGGGTCCATGCGCATGTCCAGCGGGGCGTCGCGGGAGTAGGAGAAACCCCGGTCCACCTCGTCCAGCTGGAGGGAGGAGACGCCGAGGTCGAAGAACACCGCGTCGACCGTGCGCAGGCCGAGGTCGTCGAGGACGTCGGGCAGGGCGTCGTGGACGGCGTGGACGAGGGTGACGCGCTCACCGAAACCCGCCAGGCGGCGGCCGGCGAGTTCCAGCGCCTGCGGGTCGCGGTCGATGCCGACCAGGCGCAACCCGGGGTGCTGCTGCAGGAGTTCGGCCGCGTGCCCGCCCATGCCCAGGGTGGCGTCGACGGTGACGGCACCGGGTTCCCGCAGCGCGGGCGAGAGCAGTTCCGTGCAGCGCCGGAGCATCACCGAGGCGTGGCGGGCCGCGACCGCAGCGGCCTGCGCGTCCTCGGTCACCGCTCCCACCTCGCTCCCCCACCGGCCCGCGGGCCGGTGTCGCCGTCGTCCACCGTCGGCCGTGGTCCCCATCCGCTCGCGGTGGGCGTGCCTGGCGCCGGGGAAGAGGCGTCAGGACCGCTCCGGAGCGGCTGGGGGCCGCGGTCGGCGGTCGCTCCCGGCGCGTGCCGGGAACCGGGGTCACACGACCCCGGGCAGGACCTCCTCGCGCTGGTCCGAGAAGGCCGGCTCGGCGCCGGCCAGGTAGGACTCCCACGTGGGCAGGTCCCAGATCTCCACCCGGGACCCGACGCCCGTGACGGCGAGGTCGCGCTCGAGCCCGGCGTAGGCGCGCAGCATCGGCGGAACGGTGAAGCGGCCCTGCTTGTCGGGCACCTCGTCCGAGGCACCCGAGAGGAACACCCGCAGGTAGTCGCGGGCCTCCTTGCGGGTCAGCGGCGCCCGCCGCAGCTCCTCGTGCATCCGCTCGAACTCCTGCATGGGGAAGAGGTAGAGGCAGCGCTCCTGCCCCTTGGTGATCACCAGTCCGTCGGAGAGCTGGTCCCGGTACTTGGCCGGGAGGATCAGCCGCCCCTTGTCGTCCAGGCGGGGGGTGTAGGTGCCCAGGAACACAGCCGCAACCCCCGACGGACGGTCCCGAGCGACCCCTGCTGAGCCGCTCCCCTCCACCGTACTCCACTTTCCTCCACGGTCAACGTCGAGCGACGCGCGGTGATCGCGCGGGCGGCGCATCGTCGCAGGTCAGCGCGGTGGGGTGCGGTGGAGCGGCCGAGCGCCCCCTCCCCGGCCGCGCGAGGCACCCCGGCCCCCCGCCGCGGCCGTCCGGGCGGCGCGCACCCGGCTGCGTGAGGCACAGTGGAGGCGGTCGCGACGGCGAGGCGGTGCGCGACGGACCGGAGCGCGGCGCCCCCGCGCCCCCTGGAGGAGACGAGGCCACGTGACGACCACGAGCGCACCCGCCGGCAACCACCCCGGGGACCCGCTGGCGGTGCAGCCCGACGACCTGCCCGCCGCGCTGGAGCAGCTGGCCGCCACGACCGACGCGCTCGCCCGCACCGTGGACCGCGTCGTCCAGGGCAAGGACGAGACGGTGCGGCTGGCCCTGACGGTGCTGTTCAGCGGCGGGCACCTGCTCGTCGAGGACGTCCCGGGCGTCGGCAAGACCATGCTGGCCAAGACGCTCGCCCGCGCCATCGACGGCACCGTGCGCCGCATCCAGTTCACCCCCGACCTGCTGCCCAGCGACGTGACCGGGTCCAGCGTGTGGAACCAGGAGCGCGGCGCCTTCGAGTTCCGCCCCGGCGCCGTCTTCGCGAACGTCGTCATCGGGGACGAGATCAACCGCGCCTCGCCCAAGACGCAGTCGGCGCTGCTGGAGTGCATGGAGGAGGGCCAGGTGACCGTGGACGGCACCACCTGGCCCCTGGACCGGCCCTTCGTCGTCTTCGCCACCCAGAACCCGGTGGAGATGGACGGCACCTACCCGCTCCCGGAGGCCCAGCGGGACCGCTTCACCGCCCGCGTCTCCATGGGGTACCCCTCGGCGGCGGCCGAGCTGACGATGCTGTCCGAGCACGGCGGGGCCGAGCCGCTGGACGACCTCGTGCCGGTGGTCGACGTCGACGAGGTGCGCCGGCTGACCGCGGCGGTGCACGGCGTCCACGCCGCGGAGGTCCTCAAGCAGTACGTCGTCGACCTCGTGCGCCGCACCCGCACCCACCCCGACCTGCGCCTGGGCGCCTCCCCGCGCGCGGCGCTGCACCTGCTGCGCACCGCGCGGGCGCGGGCGGCGATGGAGGGCCGCGACCACGTGCTCCCCGACGACGTCCAGGCGCTCGCGGTGCCCGTGCTGGCGCACCGGCTGCTCCTGACGGCGGACGCGCAGCTGTCCGGGCGCCAGGGGGCCGACGTGGTCTCCGACGTCCTGCGCACGACTGCGCTGCCCTCGCCGCGGTGAGCCGGTCCCCGCACCCGGACCGCCCCCGGGGGGCGGCGTCCGCCCTGCGCCCCACCGCCCGCGGCTGGGCCCTGCTGGTCACCGGCCTGCTGGCCGCGGGGACGGCTCCCGCGCTCGGGCAGCGCGACCTGCTGCGCGTCGGCGTGCTGCTGACGGCCCTGTCGCTGTTCTCCGCGCTGGTGGCGCACCGTTCCAGCCGGACCCTCGACCTCGTGTCGAGGTCCACGTCCGGTCTCGTCGAGGCGGGGGCGAGCACCCCCGTGCGGCTGACGGTGCGCGGGCGGGGCCGGCCCGCCGGCCGCGTCGTCCTGGAGGACGCGGTCCCGCTGGCCCTGGGCGGCACCGCGCGGGTGGCGGTGCCCCGCCTGGCCGGGGGCGAGACCCTCGAGCTCCAGCACACGGTCAGGTCGGACGTGCGCGGCAGCTACCGCGTCGGCCCCGCCACCGTGCGGGCGCGCGACCCCTTCGGCCTCGTCGTGGCGTCCCGCACCGTCGGGGAGGCCACCGACCTGGACGTGCTGCCCCGCGTGCACCGGCTGGCCGACGTGCCGCTGGGCGACCTCGGCGGCTCACGGGGCCCCTCGGTGGGCACCGCCGCCGCGACCTCCCCCGACGACGCCGCCATCCGCACCTACCGGGTGGGCGACGACCTGCGGCGCGTGCACTGGCGCTCCACCGCCCGGCGCGGCGAGGTCATGGTGCGCGCGGACGAGCACCCCGGCCGCCCCGACGCGGTGCTGCTCCTGGACGACCGGGCCGGCGCCCACCACGGCCGCGGTGCGGCCTCCTCGCTGGAGTGGGCGGTCAGCGCCGCCGCCTCGGCCGCCGCGCACCTGCACGGGCGAGGGCACCGGGTGCGGCTGCTGCACGCCGGGCTCCTGCACGAGGCGCCCGCCACCGGCGAGGCCTCCGCGGTGCGCTCCCTGCTGCAGGCGCTGGCCCGGCTGCGTCCCGGGCCCGACGACGGCCTGGCCCGCTCGCTGACCGCGCTGGGGCGCTCGGGGCCCGCGGTGCTGGTGGCGTTCCTCGCCGAGGTCGACGAGGCGGACGTGCAGCCCCTGGCCAGCGCCCGGCCCCCCGGCGCCCCGGCGCTGGCGGTGCTCCAGCGCACGCGGCTGTGGCAGCCCGGCGCGCCGCCGGACGAGGAGGACCCGGCCGTCGCCAGGCTGCGGCGCGCGCACCTGGTGCTGGCGCGCGCCGGCTGGCGCACGGCCGTGGCCACCCCCGCCACCGGCGTGGCGCAGGCTTGGGCGAGCGCCGCCCGCGGCACCCCGGCACCGAGCGCACCGGCGGCACCGGCCGGTGCCGCAGCGACAGGAGGACGACCGTGACCCGCAGCGCCCGCACCGCCTGCTGGGCGGGGGTCGCCTCCGCGGCGGCCGTGCTGTCCCTGCGTCCCCTGGTGGTTTCCTCCGGTTGGCTCGTGGGAGCCCTCGGGGTGCTCCTGGCCGTGACCGGCACCGGCCTGCTGGTGCGCGCCCTGCTGCACCGGCGGGGGGTCGCGGTCGTGCTGCAGGTGCTCGTGCTGGCCCTGGCGCTGGTCGTCCTGTTCGGCGGCGCCACCACCGTCCTGGGCGTGCTGCCCACCGCTGCCACCGCCGCCCGCTTCGCGCAGCTGCTCGGCGACGGCGTGCAGGTCGTGCAGCGCTACAGCGTGCCGGCCGCGGACCTGAGGGGGTTGCGACTGCTGCTGGTCGGCGGGGCGGGTCTGCTCGGCCTGGCCGTCGACGTGCTCGCCGTGACCCTGCGGCGCCCGGCCCTGGCCGGCGTGCCGCTGGCCGCCGCGCTGGCGGTGGCGGTGTGCCTGGCCCCCGGCGGCTCCAGCGCGCTCGCCCTCGTCGCGACCGCCGTGCCGTACCTGGTCCTGCTGGCCACCGGGCGCCCCGACCCCCGCTGGCCGGCCCCCGCCCGCCGCCGGCGCCCCGCCGGCTCGCCGGCCCCGCACCGGCCCGCCGGCAGCCGCACCGGCACGACGGCCGGCGCCCTGGCGGCCGGATCGCTGGCGCTGGCGCTGGCCGTGCCCGCGGCCGTCCCGGGCCTGGACGAGCGCCCGCTCACCCTGGACACCGGCACCGGCGACACCATCGCCGTGATCAACCCGATCCTCAACCTCAAGGCCAGCCTGGGGGCGCGCTCGGACGCGACGATCCTCACCTACACGACCGACCAGGAGGACCCGGCGCCGCTGCGCATCGTCACCGCGGACGTCTTCGACGGCGAGACGTGGGCGCCCAGCACGGGAGCGGACATCTCCCGCAGCCAGCGGGTCCAGGACGGCCTGAGCGATCCGCCGGGCCTGTCGCCGGAGGTGCGCGCGCAGGCCGTCGAGCTCCGCACGGCCATCTCCGTGCGCGGGCTGGACCAGACGTACCTGCCGCTGCCCTACCCCGCGGTGCGGGTGGAGATCGCCGGGGAGTGGCTCTACGAGGAGGGCACCCTCAACGTCGTCGGGGACGGGGAGACCACCCGCGGGCGCGAGTACGTCGTGCAGCACCTGGAGGTCAGCCCCACCGAGGGCCAGCTGCGCGGCGCGGGCCAGGCCCCCGGGGACGTCCTCGAGCGCTACACCGCGCTGCCCGACTCGCTGCCGCAGACGGTGCGGGACGCGGCGCTGGAGGTCACCGCCGGAGCGTCGGACGACTACGAGCGGGCCGCTGCGCTGCAGCGCTACTTCCGCTCCGGCGGCGGGTTCACCTACTCGACCACCGCGCCCAACGACGGCGGCACGGACGCCGTGGCGGCCTTCCTGCGCGACAAGTCCGGCTTCTGCGTGCAGTTCGCCTCCGCGATGGCGGTCATGGCCCGCTCGCTGGGCATCCCCGCGCGCGTGGCGATCGGCTTCCTGCCCGGGGAGGAGTCCGCGGCCGGGAACTGGCGGATCAGCGCCCAGGACGCCCACGCCTGGCCGGAGCTGTACTTCGAGGGGGTGGGCTGGGTGCGGTTCGAGCCCACCCCCGCCACCCGCACGGGGCAGTCCCCCGCCTACTCGGTGCCCAGCGTCCAGGCCGCCGCACCGGCGGCCAGTGCGGCGGCACCGGCCGCGTCCGCCCCCGCTGCGGCGGCGCCGAGCGCGACCACGAGCACGGCCACGGCCGGTGCCGCCGCGCAGGCCCCCACCGGCCCGCTGACGGGCTGGCAGCGCGTCGCCGCGCTGCCGTGGGGGTGGATCGGCGGCGGGCTGCTGGTGCTGCTGGCGCTGCTGGTGCCGTGGACCTCGGCGACGGTGCTGACCCGGCGCCGCTGGACCGGCGCGCACGACGGGCCCTCCTCGGCGGAGGCCGCGTGGGCCGACCTGGAGGACCGCGTCGGCGACCTCGGCGTGCACTGGCCCCCCTCGGCGACACCGCGCTCGTGCGCGGACCTGGTCGAGGGGGCGGCCGAGCTGCCCGCGGGTGCCCGTGAGCAGCTCACCGCGCTGCGGCGGGCGGTGGAGGTGGCACGCTTCGGCCAGGGCGCGGGAGCACCGGCGGCTGGTGCGGCCGGTGGCGGCCCGGCGCGGGCGGGGGGCACCGCGCTCCTGCAGCGCCCGGCCGCGGCCGGCACGCGGGGGCGGCGGGTCGTGCGCGCCCAGGTGGACGAGGTGGTGGAGGCGCTGGCAGCGCGCCGGTCACGGCCGGTGCGCTGGCGGGCCCGGTGGTTCCCGGGGGCCGGGGTGCGCGCGGTCCTGACCTGGTGGGAGCGCGACTGACCCGCCGGCGGGAGCGGCGCCCGGCACGGTGAGGGGGGGGGGGGGGCGGCGCGCGGGCGGGGGCCCGCCCCCCGGCCCCCCCAACACGCGCGCCGCCGCCGGGTGGGGGGGGGGGCGCGG
>NZ_JBKBCT010000200.1:0-505 GCF_050871525.1 Kineococcus auxinigenes
CCTTGGGTGGCCGCCGCCGTCGCAAGCTTGTTAAAGCCACTCCCCAGAAAGAGCAGCGCAAGCAGGATGCGCCCAACAAGGGCAAATGTGGCGGTAGGTTTCGATACGTCTTTCATGATGACTTCCTTTAAATGGCTAGAGACAAGGGAGCAAGTTGATGTAGGAAAGCGGGCTCAGGTGTGTTCAAGCGCTTTCGTAGGGCGCGAGTTCGCCCATCTCACCACGCCGATAGCGCTCAATGGCGTCACGGACTTGCTCGGTGGTGTTCATGACAAAGGGACCGTTGACGACAGTCGGCTCTTGAATATCCGCACCCGATAGCAGCAGGAACTGGCTTGGCCGCCATGCGTGGAATGTCAGCGTTGAACCGTCACCGGCAAGCGCCAGACCATGCCCGTGGGCGACCCGCTGCTCGCGCCGGTCAGAGCGAATCAGGACCTCGCCTGAGAAGACATACAGGAAAGCGTTGTGAGCGCTCGCCAAAGAAAACGCGATGTCGCGCTTC
>NZ_JBKBCT010000201.1:0-504 GCF_050871525.1 Kineococcus auxinigenes
GAGCGGATGCGTGAGCTGTCGGGCAAGGCTATGGACGTGGCGAAGTGCCTCGGCCGTGCTTTGGATGTCGTTCAGCACAACATCACAAGCCTGGTTGGTCGGCGCGATCGTGTTGCACGACTCTCCTTGGAGATCGAGCAGGCGGAGGCCTCGTTGGTTGAGACCCGCCAGGCGCGTGATCGTGAGCTGGAGGCCAATGCGCAGATGGTTCAGGAGCGTGCGACGCTTGCAGCCAAGCGGGCGAGCAGCACCGTAGCAGAAGCGCGCATGCGTGAGCTTGGCCAACAGAAGGTGGCCCAGGAAGCAAGGCGCCGAACGCTTGACAACGACGAACGGGCTGCCGTGCAACGTACCGAGGCGCAAGCCAAGGAACTGGGGGCCGTCATTTCAAGCCGCCGCGCAATCCTGGCCAGCAGCCCCGCCATCCTGGCGGCCGCAACCTCTCGCGATGCTTTGCAATTAAACGTCGCGCAGCGACAGTCGGAGGCAATTCGGCTGCAAGAG